>JBAYPL010000029.1:0-16531 GCA_041677745.1 Kapaibacterium sp. (SeqCode) | reverse complement strand
TAATATTTCAAAATTCGCGTTTTTCTTGGTTTTGCATAAGTTTTCATCACAGATATTACTTCAAACAATAGATTTTTTTAATACTTGATTATATTATTTTTTCAATTGTAAAATATGTTTGCTATTTTTATAAATTTGAAGAATGCACTTAGGGTTAAATGTTATGAATAATGTAATAACGTTCTGTATAATGATGTTTGCAATTCTGGGTATGGGATACGCACAGAACTCATTTACCGGATACCGCGATTTGAGGGACTTTCAGGTTGGTTCACCCGGTTCATTCAAAGCCGGATTATTCGGGTTCGACAATCCTGCTCTGTTAAATTACAATCATTCGGGATTTGACTTAGCATTCATGGCTAATGACAAGGGCGATAATTTATTGAACTTTGACCGTACAGCACTTTTTGTAGCATCAAATTCACTAAGCTTCGGCGTTATTAACAATAAGATGGGAGATGTTGGATACACCGATTATAGAATATCTACGGGATTCGGCGGCAGAAGACTCGGATTCGGATTAAGCTATGGTTGGTCAAGTACCCGTGGCGATATTCAGCGCTCCTCTAATATGATGACTGTAGGAACTCTTCTTAGACCAAGTTCAAACTTATCACTTGCGGCTAATTATTCATTTTCATTGGACAATGCAGAAGCAGAATATGTAGGTGAATTAGCACTGAGACCTTTTGGGAATGAGTGGCTCACAATATTTGCAGATATTTCTTATATTACGGAATACACTCTTAATGATGTTCGATGGAGTGCAGGATTTGTCTTTGAACCTCTTGCAGGTATCAGATTAAACGCAAGAAGATTTTTCGATGATAACAGTACTGCCCTTAGTGTAAATGTTAGCACCGGTCTGAGCGACTACACGGGATTAAGTCAAATAGACCAAGATAATAATGGTATTTCCAATACTTTCGGAATCAGGATTGGCGGTTTAGACAGAACCCTGATAAAAGATGTGTTTCTGAATCGTTATTATGCTGTTCTGGATTTATCTTCAGGTATTAAATATGTTAAAAACATGTATTTTGACAATTCATTGACCCTGCTCGAAGTCTTAACCGCAATAGACAAAGCTGCTTACAGCAAATCGGTCATGGGCATTGTTGTTAATGCTACCGAGTTTTCTTCTTCACGCTCGATAATGTGGGAAGTAAGGAAGAAATTGGAGGACTTCAAAAAAGAAAATAAAACTGTGGTGATATTCTTGGAGCGAGCAAATATTGACTTGTACCATTTTGCTTCTGTTGCTGATTATATTGTTTTAGACCCTCTTGGCTCGATTACACTTGAAGGATTTGCTCTCGGAAGGAGTTATTATAAGAAGCTCCTCGATAAAGCGGATATTGGTTTTGAAGAGCTTAGATATTATAAATATAAGTCGGCGGCTGAAAGTTTCTCCAGAGAGGGTTTCTCCGAAGGTGAGAGAGAACAAAGACAGAAGATAGTTGATGATTGGTATGAATTGGCAAAATACGAAATAAGTAAATCAAGAAAAAATTTAGCTGAAAACTTCGATTACCTGGTTGACAACAAAATTGGAATCATGGCTAATGAAGCTCATGAATTGAAAATGGTTGACAAATTTGACCGCTGGAACAATTTGATGAAATTCATGAAAGAATATGATTGGACGGTAGGATTAAGGAATATTTTTAATTTGGACAGGTATGCACATCCGTTTGATGACAAATGGAGTGATAACGAAAATCGTATTGCCGTGGTATATGCAGAAGGGCAATGCGACCTCAACTCGGGCATCCAAGCCAGAAGATTGTCTGACTACCTAAACTATTGCTTTGAGGACGATAGAATATCGGCTATTGTTCTGCGGGTTGATTCCCCGGGTGGTGATGCAATGGCTTCAGATTTGATTGCAAAAGTTATATCCGACAACAAAGGTAAAAAGCCGGTCATCGTTTCACAGGGACAGGTTGCAGCATCAGGAGGTTATTGGTTGTCTATGGAGGCAGACAAAATTGTGGCTGCTCCCAATACCGTGACGGGTTCGATAGGAGTGATAAGCTCATGGTTCTATGACAAAGGCTTGAAGGACAGCTTGGGTATTTCATACGATTTAGTTAAAAGAGGAAAATATGCGGACTTCGGTGCTTCATATTCACTCCCTTTTCTTCCGATAGGTCTTCCAATTAGAAATATGACAGAAGATGAAAAAGAAAAACGTGAAATACAAATACGCAGTTTGTACAGTGATTTTGTTAAACGTGTATCAAAAGCAAGGAATATGACCTTTGATAATGTTGACTCTATTGCTCAAGGACGTGTCTGGTCCGGCACAGATGCTAAGAATAAGGGCTTGGTAGATGAAATAGGCAATCTATATGATGCAATTAATATGGCAAAAGATGCAGCCGGTATAAGCAGGGATGATGAAGTTCAGCTGATTGAATATCCTGTCGGTAAATGGTTGGATTGGTCGCAATTCTTCGGTGGACTATTTAATGTCAATATCCCGAAAATCAACGAAGAATTTGATGAATTCATGTTCCTTCTCAAAAACAATGGTCTGGCTATGCCTGTATTGCCGATTGACTATTGGAAATGATATATTTAAAAGCGGCGGCGCTGAATTATAAGATTCAAGTCGCCACTTATTCGTTAATATGATTTTTATTTTACTCATTTTATCGGTAGCAATGAAACAAAAATACACGAATCATGATAAAAAATTATTAGAGAAAGTGTCCGAATTATTATGTCCTAAGTTGTGCATTTTGACGCTTCTTTTGTTAGCATCCTGTCTGCCGCAAGGAGTAAAATTAAATATTCCCGATTGTCCGGCACCTTCTCAAAACTGCTATCCCGAAAAGTATGAAGGAATGGGATTATACGATACTATGAATGTTGACATGGATGGATACAAATATAAGTTGGAATTAGTCGAAGGTATTAACTCCTCAGACAATGAATGGCATCTGTCGTTTGTAAAAGATAATCATGCTGTCATGACATACAGTGAAGACGGAATTAACAGATGTATTAATGTAGTTAGAAGAGCAGAACACAGTTTTGTCTATGACAAAGGAATAAACGGATTGCCTGATTCGCATATAGGTTTATTGGCAATCAAAGGTGATAAAGTATTTTTTTCGGCAGCTTCTTTTGAAAATAAAAATATTTTAAAAAACATAGATGGCAAAGTTTTTGCCACGACTGATGAAATCACCGGTAAATCAGAACTGTATGTCGCTGACTACTTAAATAATCAAATCAGCAATATCAATGTAATTAAAGATACATTATTGAAATTTGATGGTTGGAGTGCCCATACCACTATTTCTAATGACGGTAACCTCTTAGTATTTGCTTCCGACAGAGCCGGCGGACATGGAGGCACAGATTTATGGATGGTATTTATTGACAAAAATATTAAATTCCCGAGATTTTACAATCTTGGCTCAAATATAAACAGTGAATGTGACGAGCTGTCACCGTTTTTCTCAAACGACGGTAAAAGGTTGTATTTCGCTTCATCAGGCAATGCCACAGTGGGTGGTTACGATATTTTCTATTCCGAAATTGATGCTGCATTTTATGAATTAATTGATGGAAACATAGAAGATGAGGAGTTAAACAAATTCTTTTCAAAACCGGTTAATCTCGGTAGTCCGATTAACTCCAAATATGATGAAATATTCCCTTCGAGTCCCGGCAATCCCGATGATATACTATATTTTTCATCATTCAGAAATGACTTGAGTAATGTGTTACCTGAGAAACAAGGCGGCTTTGACCTCTATGTGGTACACAAAGTTCATGTTGACAAGCATGAGGAGGGAATTTCTGAGTCAGGGCTTGAGAAATCCGTAAGAACTCCAACTGATTCAATAACAGTGAAAAATGATGTAATAGTCAGTGGGTTTGTTTACGACAAAAATACCGGTTCACCTGTAGATTCTGCCTTAATCAATGTAATATCCAATAAATCACATAAAAGCAAAGACTATTTCAGTGATGATTACGGCAGATTCGAAGTTCCCGTTAAACGAAATGTCGAGGTTGAAATCATGGCTCATAAAAATGAATATTTTTTTGATTCTAAACGGATTTTCTTTGATGATACCTTTGTTCGTGATTCAAGCAGAATTGATTTTTATTTGCCAGAAATAGGAGTAATAAGGATAAATTTTCCTACCGACAAGTATTCCACACCGTATAAATTTACTCTTGATTCAAACGGTGTAGTTACCGGCAGATATTGGCTTGACGAGTTGAAAATGGTGGCATCGAATATCAAATTGTCACTGGATAAAATTGATAAAATTGTCCTTGTTGGTCATACCGACGATGTTGGCAGTGATGATTATAATATTAACTTGTCTCAACGAAGAGTAGATTTTGTGATTAATGAATTAATAAAACTCGGTGTACCACAGAATGTGCTGTTTAGTCGTGCTGCCGGTGAACATGAACCGTTGATTAGACATAGTGACGAAAGTACGGAAACATTCAGAAAGAGGCTTCGCAGAGTAACTATGGAGAAATATTTCAAGTGATTTTCAAATAGGGAGTGTCAGATGTACTTTAGTTCCCATTTCCAATTGTGATTCAATCCGAATATCACCACCCATTTTTTTGGCATATTCCTTTGATATTATCAATCCTAAACCTGTACCCCTTTCACCGTTTGTGCCGAGACTTCTTTTTTTGATTCCGACATCAAATAATTCATTCAACAAGTTCGGCTCAATACCTATACCGTTATCCTCGACCGTTATTTCGAGTTTTGAGTTTTCAACCTTGTGATAAATTTTAATTTTACCTCCATTATTTGTAAATTTAATGGCATTGTTGAGAGTATTTCTGATTATCATATATAAGAGATTCTCGTCATTATAGATTTCAAGCTCATTGGGGATATGGTTTTCAATGCTGATAGATTTTACATTTGAGTTGTTTTGTAGCAACTTAATTGCAGAATTAATAGTTTTATGAGGATTTATTTGATTCATATCTACTTGCAGCTTGTTGAGCTGTGTCATTGACCAAGTGAGAAGATTTTCCAAGAGGTTCATCAGTTCGCGTGAAGATTCAGCCAAGTCATTTATCAACTCATTTCTTTCTTCTTCGGTGAAGTCCTGTCTATTGTCATTCATAAATACAAGCAGGTTCTGTATTCCTGACACAGGTCCTTTCAGGTCATGGGCAATAATTGAGAAAAATTTGTCTTTTGTATCGTTCAATTCTTTAAGTTTTAATTCAGAATCCGATAAATTTCGGTTTGCCTTTTTCAACCTGAATAAATTGTTGACAGCATAAATTGTCATTATCATCAAAACAAATGCTAAAGCAATAATCCAATAGAGGTAGCCGGTAATTTCGTTTAGATATTTTTGTGTGATTAGATTTTCAATTTCCTTGTTTCTGACTTCTTCTCTGTAAATCCCGACAAGTTCAGAGTTAAAAGCCCCTTCAAGCTTAAGTGAAGCTCTTGCGATTTCATCAATTACCATTTGTTTATTCAGAGAATCATTGAGTCGGTATAGTAAGTTGAGATATTTGTAAGCGGAATCAAATTTACCAATATCTTTATAGTTTTGGGAAATTTCAAAATATCCGGATTTTGTACGCGGAATATCTTTGGCTTTGACAGACCATTCCAAACCTTGTTTATAATAGTCAATTGACCTTTCATATTCTTTCAGCATTCTATGAAAATATCCGCGATTGAAAACAACTTGGTTCTTATAGATTCCGGAGCCTGTTATTTCTGCAAGAGAATCTGCTTGGTCTAATAGTGGCTTAGCTAAATCCGGTCTGTTCATTTTAATGTAGTTTTTTGCCAAGACATTTCTATTTGATGCTTGATGGGCAATATCACGTGACTTTTTGATGTGCTCCCAGCCCATATTAATGTACTTAATAGAATTTTGAACGTCACCCTTGTGAAAATACACATTACCGATATTTGAATAAATCAAACCCAAATATTTCGATTCTTTAAAGTTCAGAGCAAGTTCTTCGGCTTTGAACATGGTTTCAAGCATGTTGTCATAGTCTTCGAGTGCATAATATATATTGGATATATTGATGGCACTTGATATCATTGAGGCTTTGTTGCCTTTCTTCGAAGTAAACTCGTATGCTTCTCGATATGCTTTGAGGGCAGCAATAAAATTGAATTGTTTTTTATAAATAACACCGATATTATTGAAACATAAATCAATTCCGACATCGGCATCTGCTTTTTCCAAAATATCAATCGAGCTATAATAATAATGTAATGCCTGATTGAGACTGTCAACATAATCATAGGCAAAAGCAATATTAAAGAAATATCTTGCTTTGAAGGCTGAATTGCTCAATCTCGCTGCTTCGTCTGAGACGCTCATCAGTAATCTCAGATTGTTAATTGGGTCTTTGGAGGTATTTTCATAAGAATAGTCAACGATATGCAATATGCGTATTGAATCACTTTTTCCTTCCAGCTCTGCGAGGAGGCTGTCTATATTGGATAGAGCGTTTGTATATATAATGAAGCTTGACAGAAAAAGGAGTAAGATTTTTATCATGCTTGTCCAACAATATTTAACTTTTATTGCATAATATTAAATATAAAAAAACTTGTCATCACGACGATGAATTGAATTTCGTAGTGACGATAGTTTATTTCAATAATTATTTAATATTGCATCCATAATTTTTATGAAATGATGATGTATAAATATTATTAACTTTAGTTCGAAGCATACTCAAACTCCCAAGTAAGTAGAGTTTGAGTATGCTGAACATTTGGGATAAATCAGCGTGCAAAATATTTTTTGAAACTTTCTGCTACTAAGTCGCAGTCGCTGTTTGTTAGATGTTCACCCATTGGAAGACTTAAAAGTTCGCTGTCAATTTTCATCGCTTTCATGTAGGAAGTATCTTGTGATATGTATTTATACGCATCCAACTTCGGAAGAGCTGTCGGGTAGTGTATTCCGGTTTCAATGCCTTCGTTATTAAGAAAATTCATGAGTTCATCACGTTTCATGTAGCGGATTACATATAAATGGAATACAGGATAAGTGTCCTGCATAATATTGGGAAGAGTTAATTCGTCGAACTCTTGAAGCAAAGCTGAGTAATAGTTAGCTGCCTCAAATCTAATTCTGTTCCATTTATCGAGATGCTGTAATTTGACGTATAAGATTGCTGCATTAAGCCCGTCCAACCTTGAATTTCTGCCTTCAAACTCGTGTTTATATTTGGCATGTGAACCGTGATTTCCAATCATACTGCATTTGTGAGCTAGCTCCTCATTATTTGTAACAACAGCCCCACCATCACCGTAAGCACCGAGATTTTTCCCCGGGTAAAAGCTGAAACAAGCAATATCACCAAAGCAAGAAACACGTTTATTCTTGTATTCTGCACCATGTGCTTGGGCGCAATCCTCAATCACTTTTAAACCGTGTTTCTTTGCTATCTCCATAATTTCATCCATCATTGCAGGTTGTCCGTATAAATGTACCGGCATTAATGCGGATGTATTAGAATTTATTTGTCGCTCGACATCTTCAATGTCCATTGTATAATAATCATTTATGTCACAGAATCGCACTTTCAGACCTGCTCTGCTTACAGCTTCTGAGGAAGCAATAAATGAGTTCGCAGGTACGATTACCTCACTTCCTTTAGGCAAGGCAAGAGCTTCGAGAGCAATTTCTATCGCGTCTGTGCCGTTACCGACTCCTACACAATATTTTACTCCGTTATATTCGGCGAATTTCTCTTCAAACATTTTAACATGTTTTCCGCCGACAAATGCCGAATCGCTTATTACGCTGTTTATGGCATTGTTAATCTCACTTTTGATTGAAAAGTACTGTTTTTTTAAATCTAAAAATTTAACCATTATTGATGCCTTCAATTTTGTTCTCAATTAAATTCTTATGTATCAACATTAAAGTTTCCTGAGTTATTTCTTGATTGGAACACAGATAGACTGCATTGTCGCTAATACCGCAAATTCTGACAAGTTCCGGTAGTGAAAGACAAATATTATTCAACATAAATGTTAATTTATTTCCTGTCAATGCACACATTTTTAAATTCTGTATTTTCATTGAGTCACTAAATTTGCTGAAATACAGGAAATCCGGGTTGTTGACACTGTAAACCTTTATTTCGCTGTCGCTCACTGATGAGAAAATTATCTTTATTTGAGCGTTGGAAAATATATCAAACAGAGCTTCTGCATGGGCATATCCGCTCTTGTCGGCATCCGATTTAATGGAAGTCTCAAAAACATTGCCTACGCTTACCAGTGATTTTACTATACTTTGTTCATCATCCTTCGCATCTGAAATGACGGTATTGCCACCAGTTGAATTAAAGGTGTTCATGACACGAATCGGAATATTCATATTTAAAGCCGGCTTAATTGTATCGGGATGTAAGACTTTTGCACCGAGGAATGACATAATCCTTACCTCTTCATAAGACAAATGCTGTATGGTAAAGGCATTCGGTAACAGTTTTGGGTCAGCAGTCAAAACTCCGTTCACATCTGTCCAAATTTGAATTTCCTCTACATCTGCACCAACAGTCATAAGCAGGCTGCCAATGACAGCTGCAGAATAATCCGATCCTCCTCTTCCCAAAGTAGTTGTTCGACCGGACTTGTCGGATGCTATGAAACCCTGTGTAATTATTATATCGTTGTTTTCAAAAATTCCAATTGAAGTATTAAAATTATGAGCAGAAACAGTAAAGTCAACTGTGGCTTTTGTAAAGTTTGCGTCGGTTTTGAGTAAGCTTCTGATATCGAGATATAAGCAGTCTTTATTATTTTCAGTCAGGTATGCCGAAAATATCTTGGTTGACAGAAGTTCACCCCTGCTGATTACAGCGTCAATATTGAGAGCTGTCAGTTCGCCAAGCTCGTTTACCGCTATCAGTCTTTCAGTTAATTCATCGAAAATATTATTAATTACGATATGAATATCGCGGGGATTTATTAACAGTTCATCTGCTGTTACGATATGTCTTTGGCGAAGTTTCTCAATAATGGAAATGGAGTATGAAATATCCGACAGTACATTGTGTACGGCTTCTGTCAGCAAATCGGTAACGCCGGAGGCAGCAGACAGGATTACCGTTTTCTTACTGCTGTTACAATTTAAAACACACGCGGCGGCTTGTTTAATGGCATCAGCTGATTGTACCGATGTCCCGCCAAATTTTAGTATTCTCAATTTCAAAGCCTAAAAATCAATAAAAGCCGTTAAATATTCGGCATCCTTTAAATGTACTAACACTTCATCATCAACGAGAGACTTAACAGCACGCTTAGCTTCTGTTAATTCGATATTGTGCTTGTAGGCGAAATGCCAGATATCAATAGCATCCATAGAGATTTCTATTGCTAATAGCTGCGGAACAGTCAAGCTCTCTTTATTTATAAATCGCGTCTTGGAACTCTCTGTAAATAATTCGGATTCCTTATCGGCAAGATGAGAAGGTGCGAAATAATAATTGTCATTACTCAGCAAATCACATATCGGGAACCCTCTGTAAGTACCTTTGACAAGGACCGGCAAGAATAAAAGTGATATGTAATACGGTGGATTTAGTTCGTCACTCCACAAATCATCCCACACTTGCTCATCGTTATTTTTAAGCCATTCAAAAAACTTAATTTCACTTTGTGGTAAACGAAATAATGTATTTGCCGGATAATACTCGTGAATATATGCTGCTTGCTCCACTGTCACAAGGCTGAACATTTCGTCAGGAATCTGAAGTATCCGGTTTGTAACTTCATTTGATTTACACCACTTTTTAATTTCCTTATCTGTCACTTTAATCTTTTACAGTTTAACATACTTCAAAAATAAAATCATTCCGGCAAATAATAAAATTTCTGGTAAAATAAGAGTGAAATCCGAGAATCAAAAATAAGCACTTCGATTTTACGGAATATCATAAATTAATATTCGGATTATAATTGACAAAATCTATGAGGACATGTATGAGATGCAAGACTACAGAAAACGCATTAAGCTAAAATATTTTTGTCGTTAATCCGATTTACAAGTCATAAGTTAATATAAATAATCGGTAGGCAGAACTCTGGATATTTTACCTGGATTTAATGTTTTATTATATAGAAGGTTTACTAAAATGAAAACAGCCTGCGTATGGACAATCACCATAGCGATTGTTGTTGTTATATTTAGCAGTTCAGCATTTTCGCAAAAAGTAGGATTTATCAACTCAAATACCATTAGAGAGAAATTTCCGGATGCCCAACAAGCACAACAGAGAGTCCAGAGCATGACCGATGAATGGAAGCGTGAGCTTGATGCTATGCAGCAAAAGGTTGATAATCTTGAATTTGAAATAAAGAAAAACCGATTAATATGGACTGAAACCGAAAGGCAAAACAAAGACAGTGAACTTGCCATGTTGAGAAAAACAAGGGAGGACTATGCCCGCTCAATATTTGAGCCGCAAGGAAAATACGACCAGGCTGTTGAAACAATTTTTACCCCTGTTGAAGAGAAAATTTATGCATCTGTACAGCAAGTAGCCGCTGATCAAGGTTTCGATATTTTAGTGGACCAAAGTGTACAGCCCTTGCCTTATGTAAATTATAAGTATGATATGACTGTCAGAGTATTGAAGAATCTTGGTGTTGATGTTGATGAACTTGAAAAAGATTTGCAAGAACGTATTGATCAAGACCCTCGTAATCAACAGCGGGAATCAAAAGCTCCGTCCAGAAGAAGAGGAAGAAGTTCGAGAAGTCAAGAAGAAAGACAGTTTGAACAGCCCGAAAACAAACCAGAACAACCCGCTGACCCGCGAAACGACCCGGAAAAACTCAAACAAATGCAGGACAGAAAAATAAATCGATAATTATATGATAAATTTAAATGTAAAGCAAATTGCAGAAATCCTCGGCGGTGAAGTTAACGGGGATTTTTCTGTTATTATAAATTCCATAGCTCCAATTGAAAAAGCCGACAAGAACAGCATAACTTTTTATTACGATACAAGGTATGAGGATTTCTTTAATTATTCTAAAGCCGCATGTATCATTGTTTCTAATGACGTAACAAGAATGCCGAATCCTAAGCAGGCTTATATCAAAGTAGATAAGCCTTACCATAGTTTCGTAAAATTACTGAAAATTATCGAATCCGATAAAAAGATATTCAGCTCCGGTGTGCACAAGAATGCAGTTGTCGGAACCGGTACAATAATCCATGATGAAGTAAGTGTCGGCGCCAACTGTGTATTGGGCGATAATTGCAGAATATCTGCCGGAGTAGTTCTTAAACCGGGAGTGATAATCTATGACAATGTCAGTATAGGTGAAAATACTACTGTTAATTCCAATGTCGTAATTTATGATGATGTACAAATCGGCAAGAACTGCTTGATTCATGCAGGTGCAGTAATCGGCTCCGACGGCTTCGGATTTATCGAAGATAAAAATGACGGCAGCTATGAAAAAGTACCACAACTCGGTAATGTAATAATTGAAGACTTCGTCGAAATCGGTGCAAATACCACTATTGACAGAGCATTGATTGGAAGTACACTTATTCGCAGAGGTACAAAGATTGATAATCTTGTTCATATAGCTCATAATTGTGAAATAGGTGAGAACACCGGAATAGCAGCACAGACAGGAATTTCCGGCAGCGTGATTTCAGGAAAAAGAAACAGGTTCGGCGGTCAGACAGGTATTGCAGGGCATCTTGAAATCAGCGATGATGTTACTATCCTCGCACAGTCCGGAGTTTCCAAGTCAGTTACAAAGAGTGGTGTGTATTTCGGTTCTCCAGTAAAAGAGCATTTGAAAGCATTTAAAATTGAAGCAGTGCTTCGCAGGTTGCCTGAGCTGTCATTTGACTTAGAAGACCTGAAGAAAAAAGTAAAAAGTATTAACGAAAAAATCGGTGAATAAATGGTAGAAAGATATACCCGTCCAGTAATGGGAAATATTTGGAGTGAAGAAAATAAGTACAAAATTTGGCTTGAAATTGAAATCCTTGCAGTGGAAGCACAAGCTGAGCTGGGTCTGGTACCGAAAGATGATGTGAAAATTATTCGTGAGAAGGCAAATTTTGATGTTAAAAGAATTCTTGAAATCGAAGAGACTACAAAACATGATGTAATTGCATTTTTGACAAATGTCGAAGAATATGTCGGCGAGCCTTCACGCCACATTCATTTGGGTATGACTTCAAGCGATGTTCTCGATACCTGCCTCGCTGTGCAGATAAAACAAGCCGGAAGCATTTTGCTTGATGATATGAACAAGCTCGCTGAAGTTCTCAAAAAAAAGGCTATCGAACATAAATATACTGTCTGTGTAGGCAGAAGTCACGGAATTCATGCAGAAGCCATGACTTTCGGAATGAAGTTTGCATTGTGGTTTGATGAATGTAACAGAAATATCAAACGTCTGAATGATGCGCTCGAAGATTGCCAAGTAGGTATGGTTAGCGGTGCTGTCGGTACTTATGAGCATTTGTCGCCGGAGGTAGAGAAATATGTCTGCACCGGCTTAGGTCTCAAGCCTGCTAAGGCATCTACACAAGTTATATCGCGAGACAGCCATGCATACTTATTGTCAGTTATTGGTATTATCGGATCTATGCTTGAAAAAATCGGAGTCGAAATTAGACATTTGCAGCGAACGGAAGTCCGTGAAGCCGAAGAGTTCTTCTCTAAAGGGCAAAAGGGAAGCTCTGCGATGCCTCATAAACGAAATCCCATTGCATCTGAAAATATAAGCGGTCAGGCTCGTTTATTAAGAACTAATGCCCTCGCAGCCATTGAAAATAATGCCCTCTGGCATGAAAGAGATATTTCGCATAGTAGCGTGGAAAGAGTCATCTTCCCTGACAGTACGATTTCTTTGGACTATATCCTGAATAGAACGATAAAATTAATTGATAATCTCGTCGTATATCCCGAAAAAATGCTCGAGAATTTGAATCTTACTTTTGGTTTGATACACTCTCAAAAAGTCCTGCTCGAGCTGGCAAAGAGAGGTATCCAAAGACAGGAAGCTTATGTAATGGTACAGCGTAACGCCATGAGAACATGGGATGAGAAGAAACCATTTCTGGAATCACTCTGCATGGACGAGGAACTTCTAAAATATATTAGCAAAGAAGAATTGGAAAAACTCTTCAGCTATGACAGGGTTTTTGAAAGCGTTGATTATATTTTTAAAAATTGTAACATTAATTGACAATAAAATGAAGGCAGTAATTATAAATGAACATGGAGGTCCGGAAGTCCTGAAATATGTGGAGGATTTCCCAATACCGACGATAAAGCCTAACGAGGTTTTATTAAATGTAGGCGCTACAAGCCTCAACCGAATTGATACAGTCGTAAGGAAAGGATATCCAGGTCTGAAAATTCCGATGCCCCATATTTTAGGAGGCGATATGGCAGGGACTATCGTAGAATTAGGCAGTGAAGTATCAGGCTTTATTACAGGTGACAGAGTTGTGTCATATCCTGTCTATCTTCCGGAATATCGCGACCCGAAACATGCTGACATGGAACACCTCAATGACGGTTGGCAATTTTTCGGAATGCAAAGACACGGTGCTTATTGTGAGTATATGGCAGTTCCTGCCGAGAATCTGTTTAAGATTGATGACGAAGTCAGTTTTGAAACAGCCGCCTCAATGCCGATAGCAGGTTTAACAGCATACCATGCAGTGCATTCGGTTACTGATTTGAACAAGGGCGACATATTTTTTGTTTGGGGTGGTGCAGGTGGTCTTGCAAGCTATGCAATTCAAATGGCAAAGTTAAGAGGCGCCGTAGTTATAGCTACAGTCGGCAACGAAGAGAAGAGACAAAATGTTCTCGCTTATGGTGCAGACTACGTGTTCAACCATTTTAAGGATGATGTGCCGGCTTTGGTTAGAGAGATTGCCCCCAAAGGTGTTGATTTACTCATTGACTATGTTGGTCCGAATACTTTCGACAGGTCTTTTTCAATGTTGAGAAAGAATGGACATATTGTATTTTGCGGTATAATAACAGGTACAGAGACAAAGTTGAGCATCCATCAGACTTATTTCAGACATTTGAACTTACGCGGTATCTATCTGGGTTCCAAGTCTGAATTTGCATCATTCCTTGACTTAGTAAATAAGAAACAAGTAAAATCCCACATTCATAAGGTTTTTGAGTTAAAAGATGCACACAAAGCTCATGAATTGCTTGAAAGTGGTAATTATTCCGGCAAAATAGCACTGAAAATAAGCTAAATATAAGTTTGTTATTATTTAAATACCTTCGCATGGCTAAATTATTGCGAAGGTATTTTCATAGATTTCAATTCTGTTTCTGCATTTTAGGCTTATTAATGATGAAATTCGGAAATTAGTCGGATTGTTCTGTGTAATTCACAACAGAATTAAATTTATTCAGGATACTATTTAGTAAGTAAATAAATCCGTATTTTTGTATATAATTATTAAATTCGGAGTACTCAAATGGCAAAGTTAAATGTCAACGTTGATCATATAGCTACGCTTCGTCAAGCACGTAAAGGCATAGAGCCGGAACCGGTTCATGGAGCACAGATTGCTGTGTTAGCAGGAGCTGACGGTATCGTTGTTCATTTACGCGAAGATCGTCGTCATATTAATGACAGGGATGTGCGTTTAATTCGGGATATAGTTGACACCCGTTTCGATTTGGAAATGGCAGCAACAGAAGAAATTATAGGAATAGCACTTGAAGTAGTTCCCGAGCTGGTTACCATAGTACCGGAGAAAAGAACCGAGCTTACTACCGAAGGCGGGTTGGATGTGATTGCTCAAAAAGAAAAAATGTCGGAACTGTGTAAGAGAATGCACGACAAGGGCATTATTGTCAGCATGTTTGTAGAGCCGGATGCAGACCAAATATATGCAACCAAAGAGTCCGGTGCAGACATGATAGAACTACACACCGGCAATTATGCCAATAATTACAGAAGTGTCAAGATGAGCCATGAACTCAACAAAATAAAAGAAGCTGCCAAATACGCTCATGGCATAGGGCTCGGTATCGCAGCCGGTCACGGCTTGAACTACTTCAATATAAAAGAATTGATTGACACCCATGAAATTGACGAATTCAGCATAGGTCATTCAATTATTGCCCGTGCCGTTTTTGTTGGATTAGACAAAGCAGTCAAAGATATGGTAAGTTTAATAAGTTCTGTACAATAAAGAAAATATTTAAATGTGCGGTATTAGTGGTATAGTTGATTTCAGAGATTCGCGTATGATTAATTATGAGTTGCTCAAATCAATGAGTGATGTCATAATTCATCGTGGTCCTGACTCCGACGGCAGATGGCTCTCAGAGGACCTTCGCTGTGGGTTGTCGTTCAGAAGACTTGCCATAATAGATTTGAGTGATTCCGGCAATCAACCCATGCACAGCAGTGACGGAAGATATCACATCGTTTTTAACGGTGAAATATATAACCATCGGGAGCTGAGAAAAGAATTTGAATCTGATGGAAAAATATATCATTCAGGTACTGATACCGAAACAATTTTATATGGCTTTGAAAAGTATGGTGCGGATTTCCTCGATAAAATGCTGGGTATGTGGGCTATCGCCGTGTGGGATGACCACAATAAAGAAATATTTTTAGCTCGCGACAGAATCGGCATTAAACCGCTGTACTATTATTATAAGAATAATCTGCTTGTCTTTGCTTCTGAAATAAAATCAATACTCAAGCATCCCGACGTCAGTATTCAGCCTGAGCCGGAACAAATTCCGGTGTATTTTAACTATACCATGAGCTCTGACAGCAATTCATTGTTTAAGGATATTAAAAAATTGCCCGCAGGTAATTTTTTGAAAATAGACTCAGGCTCAAACTTACGTATCAATGTATATTGGACACCGCTGAAAAATATTAGCTCATATACAGAAATGAAAGCCCAAGAAATCGAGGAACATACTATTAAACTCCTTCGTGACTCGGTCAAGGCAAGAATGATGAGCGATGTACCATTTGGTGTATTTCTTTCCGGAGGGATTGATTCGAGTCTAAATGTGGCTCTAATGGCAGAATTGATGGATAGACGGATAGATACTTTTACAGTTGGCTTTAAGGAACTAAAGAAATATAATGAGCTGGAGTATGCCGACAAAATCGCGAAATTGTTTGATACTAATCACCATGAAATATTGATTGATGATAATGACGCCCTGCCGATATTAGATAAATTAGCTTGGCATGAAGATGAACCAAACGGTGATCCAGTATGCATACCCTTATACTTCTTGAGTAAACTTACCAAAGAATCGGGCACAACAGTAATTCAGGTCGGCGAAGGTAGTGACGAGCAATTCATCGGGTATGACTGGATGAAACGAGAATATGATTTCAGAAATTCTTATTGGAAAATGTTCGGAAGATTCCCCAAACCACTAAAAAAGGGAATTTCAGGAGCTGCCTCATCTTTATTAAAATCAGCGGGAAGATTTGATGTCGGAGAATATTTCAGAAGAG
>JBAYPL010000028.1:0-16532 GCA_041677745.1 Kapaibacterium sp. (SeqCode) | reverse complement strand
GCAAAAAACTATGAATACTCAGCTTGCAAACTGGGCTGAAATGAGACATGATTTTATGCTGTATGCTAAACAGTCTTACGGTGGTGGTAATGGTTGTTCGTATCCCTACGGCTACATTGAACCAGTTCCTGATTTATACAAAAAAATACAACAGCTATTTATCTCATTAAATGAATTAACTAATTCGGAATATTTAAAAGAAGAGAAAAATTTAGAATTTTCAAAAAATTATTATAATAAATGGATTAATGTTTGTGATACGTTAATTTCAATGTCAAATAAAATTCTAATTGGTAAGGATTTTTCTAAAGAAGAAAATTTATTCCTGAATTCAACTATTAGTATAGGAGTTGTAGGGTGTAATGATGCAGTTGTAGGCTGGTATCCGGAACTTTACTGGGAATTTAATCCCTCCCCAGAATATATGACTGATTTTGAAAACAGAGGCTCCAATTCTGATGATTTTATTGTTGCCGATGTTCATACTATTCCGACTGATGAAGCCGGGAACATGGTGGGATGGGTTCTTCACGCAGGAACCGGCAGAATAAATATGGCTGTTATCAATGCCCCAACTCCTGATGGCGGTTCAAGAGCATATATCGGTCCGGTATTCAGTTATTATGAATTTCTTTCAAATGATTTCAAACGCCTGACAAATGAGGAATGGCGTGAAATGGACGGTAAACCTGCATTCAGACCCGAATTTACAAATCTTTATCTTGCTGATAAGGACGGTAATTCTCCTAATGGTGAGAAAGTTTCACTATATTCAGTGCCATCAAGTGTTGAAAAGGAAAAACCTGCTGAAAATTTGAGAAATCTTGACTGTTTCCCAAATCCATTTTCAGGAAACACTTCAATACAGTTTACTCTGACATCTAAAGATTTGGATAATATTATCGAACTATCAATATTTGATTTAAAAGGAAATCTTGTGAAAACTTTAATAAATGAATATCCACAGGGGAAGAATTATTCTATTGTTTGGGATGGAACTGATTCGAAAAATACCAATTTACCAAACGGTACATATATTTATACCCTGAAATCAGGTTCTAATGTTCAATCAGGAAAAGTTTCAATTACGAGATAATTTAATGACAGAGCTTCCTGATTATTTGGGAAGCTCGTATTATTATGTAATTAATGGTGGTGGTGAGATAAAAAAAATGCTTTATACGTAAATCACAAAAAAGAGTGAATATTTGAAAATTGGCAATTCAACTTTGGAGTAAAAAGTAAATCGAAATGAACAAAATGATAATAATTAGAATAATATTGAACATCATATTTGAAAATTGTTTATATTTGAATATTAATAATTGATTTGGATAGATTCATGATTAAGTATTATTATGTCTTAGCATTACTCATAGTAATAATCAGTTATTCCTGTGATGATAATCCCACAGTAATAAAACAGGAAACTGAGCCAACATCATCAAACATTACATTTACGCCGGATACTTTGTTCATATCCGAAAATATGAATGAGAATTTTGTACAATTTGAAGGTATAGATTTTGTGGAATATTATCCTGATTCTGTAAGATTTGACAGTAATAAGGTCGTTATAGTAACTTCAGACAGAACAAGGATGCTTGTCTATATTCCTTTCAAAAAATATGGTAAATTTGCAGTGAATATATATTTTAAGACGGGACTAATCACCCTCGATTCATCTATCACACTAATGAACGATTCTATATACGAACCAGCGGAACAAAACATATATTTTACTCCTGATACTTTGATGATGTCCTCTGAGTTATCCATTTCATCAATAACACTTAAAGGGACTAATTTCAATAACAAAATTGATTCTGTCTTAATAGGGGGGAGAAAGTGCATTGTAACCGGAGATAAGTCTCAGAATAACGATTCATCAATTACAGAAGTTAATGTTTCGGTACCGGCTAAAGTATGGGGAAATTTAGAAGTCATAGTTTATTTAAGTGGGAAAGAAATAATCTTATCCAAAAAATTAGTTGTTTTACATCCATATTTTGAAGTTGATTTTACTCAATTAAATAAACTTACATGGGAAATTCGAAATATACCAAGATACGAAATGCGCATTGTGAAAACATGGAGTTACATAAATGGCTTCGAATCTTCAATTACTTATGACACCATCCTGTATAATTCTATCAGAACGACGTCAAGAGAATACAAAGAAGTATATCTAACTTCACCAATCAGTATTCAATGTTTATTCGGCGAATTTTATAATGTTGATTTATTTAGTTATGATGTTGATACAGTTATGAAGGGAAATATTTTAAATTTTAATCATAAACAGACAAATCGGTTTACTTACAACAACAGACAGGATGTAGTTGAAGAATTTAAAATTCAATTTGCAAGCTTACCCTATAAAATAAATTATTATAATGATAATAAAATTGAAGTTGAAATAAAAATATCCGGGAAGGAGATTGATAATTATTTACCATTTTTTTATTACTCTAATAGTGTTACAACATCTTCAAGTAAATACTCTACAAAAGTCGTAACAATCTCAAAAAAGGACTCTTTAACAGGCAAAGATATTAATTATTTTCCGGCAAGTGATAGCTCGCTGGTTTTGATCCGTCTGAGAAATTATTAGATCAGAAGTAGTATATTCCTCAATTAAGTTTATTAGTATGATAAAGATTGCTATCGGATATCCAAATCAAGTTGGAAGAATTTTTCTGCATTTCGAGTTATCTTAACCGAAACACACTTAGCAATCAAAATATTGATTTCGAGCATAATATTTATCAGCTTGAAATTTGACTTCTTCTATTATACCCTTTGTCTCCAAAAGGCTCCATTTGCTCTAAATAAACTTCTTCCAGAGCCTTTGCATCTTTACCGTAATCACCCTTATAATCATCTTTTTGGGTAATCTCATCAACTATAGAGTACTCAAAGTTTGCACTACCATATTCATTCCAATCCTTTTGCAATTCAGAATTCGGAAAGCTATTGAGTTCTAATTGCAATTTCGTTGAATGCCAGATAGCAACTAGATCGGTGCTGCTACCTAGGAATACTTTCCCGTTTAGTTTGTTCTTGATACAAAAGACACCAATTTTATACTTCATCTGTTTATATTGCTCTTTCAGTTCCTTGCGAGTTTTCATAATTATCCTATTTTGAATTGATAGATTTCAAATTACTAATCAAAATTTTTTTAAATTCAGAGTATGTTTCAGGATATAAGCGGTTCAGATATAAGGTCAAGCTGCCAATTAATACTGCTACCAATGATTCTAACAAACTCTCAGCTTTATCACCGTACTTTGATTTAAGGTTATGAAGAAAAATTCTCTTATGCATAGCATAAATTTCATGATTAAAATCAGACAGTTTACTTATAGATATTCTATTTGATAAGAAAAATAAATGAAATATTCCATCATATTGAATATAATATTCCGCATATTTTAGTGATTTCTGTATAACTACATCATCCGATTCCTCAGTCTGGAAATTCTCATAACCGATGTACTCTTCACATTCCTTCATGAAGTCGAGACCACTGAAATATATTAATTCCTTTACATCCTTATAATGCTTATAAAGTGTACCAAATGAATATCCCGCATGTTCCGCTATGCTTCTGACTGTTACTGATTCAATTCCTTCTGACTTAATCAGGTTCTTGGTACTCTCAAGAAAATATCCCTTTAGCCGATCAATATGAACATCCTTAATAGTATTTGTGGTTTCCATATTTTATCACTAATTAATGTATAACAAAATAATTAACAATGTTAACGCATTGATAATAATTATATTTTATACTTAATAAAAAAACTTCATGATTTTTGCGGACTTGAGGATCTGGTGTCATAATTCAGGAAAAGGTAAAGCCCACCTTCTCGAAATTGGGTGATATTTAAATCGTGGAAACAAGGAAATATAATTATTTAAATATTAATCCTCCAATATCCAAACCCTAAAAAGTTGAATAATTACCATACTTTAGGTTTGAAGTCCGGTTCATTAGTTATGAAAGCACTGTCACCGGTTGCTTTAATTGTAATCAATCCTTGATTCTGAGCAAATTTTTCGGCAGCTTCAGAATTCTTTAGAAAAGCCATTGCTCCAAGTACGTTAAGTGGTTTATACAGAGGGAAAATATTCTTAATGATTTTCAATTTTTCTGTAAATGATTTCACATATTTAACAGATAATGTTGTTTTTACCTCGACGATAACTATATCACTGCCATTTCCGGCAATAATGTCAAATTCATATTCTTTGTTGTCATAATATGCTCTTGAGCGACAAAAAGTTTGATTCACCTTGATACCGCGATTATTGAGAAGATGAAGTAATTTGCCTTCAACCAACGATTCAACTAATTCACCCCAATGATTCACAAACAATCTTTCCAAATCTCGAGTCTTCTTGTCCTGTTGTTTACGTTCAGCAACCATCTCCTTAATTAATCTGTCGGTTTCTCTGAATTTACTATCCAGAATTTGGCGAGTCTCTTTAAATTTGCTGTCAGTCTCTTTGAACTTGCTATCAGTTTCCTTGAAATTACTGTCAAGGACTTGACGAGTTTCATTCAGAAGAAACCATACCTTCTCAAAATTAAGTTCATCAGATTTTGAGATTGTTTCCATAATTAAATCTCCTTTTTTTAGTGATAAAACGTAATGGATAATGATTTTATTTTTGTATGCTGTTAAATAGTCATACAACTTAATCCTTTTTTCTGAGGATGAACATTAAATAAAAAAAGCTGTGATTGGTTTCACAGCCTTTATGATTTTCTGTGGGGACGGAGGGAGTCGAACCCCCGACCCCCTGCTTGTAAGGCAGGTGCTCTAGACCAACTGAGCTACATCCCCTATCAGGAAATTCAAAAGTAAGGTTTTTTTTTGACATGAGCAAGAAAAAAAAACAGTTTTGAAAAAAAACTTATCAGACTTTTTCTACTCTTCTGACTTCAGGTATATATTTTAATATAAAACGTTCTATACCTCCTCGAAGTGTCATCATTGACATAGGACAGTCGGCACAATTTCCTGTAAGTCTTAGAACCAAAGTACGTGTTTCTTCTTCAAATCTTACATATTCCACATCGCCACCATCTTTGTGAAGGTAGGGTTTTAGTTTCTGAAGAATCTCTTCCACTTGCAATCTGATACTTTTAGACTTCATTGTAACTCTGAATATTTAACTTGTCGTTGAGTGTAAAGTCAAGTAGTTCTTTTCCAAAATCCGATACTGTAACAATTTTCTCAGGTTCAACCATGAAGTTGTTTAAATATTGTAATCTTAAAATGTCACCGTTCATTAATTCAGGAATGACACCGGCGAAGAAAAAACCTAGTTCGTTAATTTGAGGGATATACTTAGTTGTCAAATTATCTGAAAGAGGTAAGTCAATATAAATGCAATCAATTTTACGTAGCTTAATTTCTAAGAATTTATTTCTTAAAACCATCATGAAATCGTCACCGTACATTCTTACCACCAGATAAGCCTGACTCCATTCAGGTTTTATCACCATATTTATCAGTGAATGGGTATTTAAGTGATTTATATTCTCGAAGTTAGCAACAACATTTCTATTAAGATTCAATCCGTTGCATATTTTCTTCACTATTTGGTTATATTCAGTTCCTGCATATAAAGTTCTCTCTGGTTCCTCATTAAGTTTCATGTAATACAAAATTGCACTCTGTCTCTGGGATTGACTGCTTTCATGAATTTTTTTAAAAAACAGTGACTCGGGAATATATCCCAAGAGAATACCTGTTTCAACTGCACCAAGAGAAATATTGCCTTTTTGAGTGTAAGGGTGGATTGATACTGATTCTGAATAGAAACCATAGCTTCCTCGCTTTTTCTCATGTTCAGCCAAATATTTTTTCATTTGTTCGAATAATCCCCTGCCTCGATATCGTGGGTCAACGACAGCCTGTCCTGTTTCTCCGACTTTTGAATCTGCGGTAGGGAAATTCAGCCCCAAATGTGCAACGATTTCACCATCCTCGTTGACTGCAATACATGAATGTAATAATCCGGAATTAATTAATTCTGCAATTTTTTCAGGATAATAAATATAGTCACTTAAATATGTGTACCCATAAGTTCTATAAACACATGCGGATAGCCCAATAGACATGTTTGGTTGCATCATTGTCAATTGAACAGGGCGTAAATCTTTTGGTTCATCCGGGCTAAATTGCTTAGTGCCTAATAATGAAAACTCATTTATTTCCTTATAGGGTATATTTATATGTATTTCAATGCGTTTGCCGTTCTTTCCGAGATTGATGAAATGAATTTCGTCAGCGACAGCTTTCATTAAAACTAATCTTAAATTGCTGTCTTCATGCTTTTCAAATTTTGACAGTTCATAAGGTAATCCCTGATCCTCGAATGCAATAATGAGAACATTCGGAGTTTTCTCAAATATTATATAATAATAACCGGATTCATCTTTATCAAAGGAGTTTTCAATGATGTTTAATGCAGTTTCCTCGATTACAAGTTGTATCTTTGTTGAAAGTTCATCAGGGAAATCATACAATCCGGCTATCGAAACAGCTAGCTGGTTCACTGCCGGAATCAGCTTATTGGTGTTAAGAACTTTTATTCTTAATAATTCAGTTCCACATGTCTCAATTGAATACATTCTTTACTCCTTGCTTAGTCTTGCTCCCTCTTTCACCCATTGTCGCATGCCTTTTTTATGATTATCAGTAATATTTGATTTTTCATAATAAGTATTATGAGGTTTAATTTCATCAATTATTTGTATCAGAAGGCTTCCGTCGGGATTACCGGGAACAATGAGGCCGGGGGTATTTACCATGCTGAAATAATCATTCAATATCACACCCCCTGCTGCTGAATAACCGTGACAACCTGCAAAGGCGCAAGTTAGGTTGAGGAATGGTTCTACCTGAGCTGTATAGCTGACATTTTCTTCAGGGAAAATAATATCCTTAGTGCTTCCTATAGAATCAGGGCAAGCTGTAAATATGAGCGAGGATACTATTATCATTATATAAAAAATTAAACGTAACATCAATACGATTCCTTGTCGTTAGGAAACTTTCCTTTACGAATATCTTCACCGTACTTCTTGGTAGAATTCTTCATTATTTCATATAGATTTGCATATCTTCTTACAAATCTCGGGTTAAAATCAACTGTAAGACCAAGCATGTCTGTCCAAACAAGAATCTGCCCATCGCAGTACTGTCCTGCTCCGATGCCAATTGTAGGTATTGTTAGTGACTCACTGATTTTTCTGCCTAGTTCAGCAGGAATTTTTTCCAAAACAATCGCAAATGATCCGGCTTCTTGCAATAGATGAGCATCTCTGAAAATTTTGTCTGCTTCATCATTGTCGGTTCCTCGAGCTCTATACGACCCAAATTGATTAATACTTTGAGGAGTAAGTCCGAGATGACCCATCACGGGTATTCCTGCTTCAGTCATTTTTGAAGTAGCTTCAATTACAATTTGTGAACCACCTTCTAATTTCACCGCATTACAACCGGTTTCCTTCATGATTCTTCCTGCGTTTGTGAATGCTTCATTTGCTGCTACTTGATAAGTCATAAATGGCATGTCGGCGACTACAAGCGGTCTGTCAGCGCCGTTCACAACAGCTTTTGTGTGATAAATTGTTTGTTCAAGTGATACTGATAAGGTCGTTTCCAATCCTTGAAATACGTTGGCAAGTGAGTCGCCTACCAATAACACGTCAACTCCGGCTTCTGAAAATACTTTTGCTGTAAGAGCATCATAAGCTGTAAGACAAACAATCCTGACACCTGACTTTTTCATTTCTTTCAGTCGGAGTGTAGTCATAGCTATCTTTTCATAATCATATTGTTTGGCAAAACTCATAGGATTCCTTTGTTTCTAATTGTATGTAAACGAAATACATGTTTAATTGTTTATTCAGATTTATATAATAATGATGAATCGCCGTAACTTAAAAAACGATATTTGTGTTCGATTGCTTCATCATAGACCTTTTTGATATTTTCCTTTCCTATGAATGCCGCTATAAGTAGAATAAGCGTGGATTTAGGAAGATGGAAATTGGTAACGACGATATCAACAAATTTAAATTTATAACCCGGGATTATGAATAGCCTTGTCATTCCTGTTAAAGTATCAAGTTTGTTTTTTTCCATATAATTCAAAATATTATTTAGAGATTCTTTTGCTTCTATAGTATATTCTGAATTGTAAGCCTCGAATCGGTCAAGGAACATAGTTTGATTGTTCATCTCTTCCTTAGAAATTTTCAGTCCTAACCAATAAATTGATTCAAGTGTGCGAACAGATGTAGTGCCTACAGCACATATTCTTTTACCTGATTCTATACTTTCATATATGGCTAATATTGTACTTTTTGTTACTGTGAACATTTCTTTGTGCATATCATGATTTGAAATTTCAGCTGAATTTATCGGAATAAATGTGCCGGGTCCGACATGTAATAAAATTTCATTGGTACGGATTCCTTTATTTGATAGCTTTGCCATCACCTCATCAGTAAAGTGCAGTCCTGCAGTCGGGGCAGCAATAGAACCTTCATGTCTGGCATAAACTGTTTGGTAACGCTCTTTATCATTTTCATCTGCTTCTCGAGCGATATAGGGTGGAAGAGGAATTTTACCGATGAGTGATATCAACTCAGAAAATGTATAATTTTCATCCCAATTGAAGAGTATCTCGCCGTAATTCATTTCTCGTGATAATACTTTAGCTCTGAAACCAAGTCTATCCTCTGGAAGTTTTAATGTAAGCCCGATTTTTACATTTCTTCCGCCAATCATACATCGCCATTTGCATTCACCCTTAGCTATCATTGCTGTTGTGGGGTCTGTCGAAGGTAAGATAGGGTCAACGGGCAGTATCTCTACTTTAGCGCCGCTATCTTTCAAAACATGTATCCTTGCAGAGATGACTTTTGTATTATTTAAAATCAAATGAGTATCAGAATCTAACAACTCGGGCAGTTCTCTAAAATTCTTATGATTTATATTGTGACCGTCAAAATATAAGAGACGACTTGATGCACGGTCTTCAAGTGGGAATTTTGCAATTCTGTCAGAAGGAAGCAGGAAATCGTATTCGGACAGCTCTATTTTTGGTATTTTTTCCGACATTAGTAAATACTATTTCAATAATTAATTTGACAATATTATACAAAAATAAGACTTTTAGCCAAAATAAACCTTCTAATTATCAGACCAACAGCCGGTATTATAATTATAATAAATTGGTGTTTCTAAATTTAAAATGTATTTGTAATGCCCGTAACACGCTGTATGATAATGAATTGTGAAGAATGGCTTTGTCCATTTATCATCTTAATTAAATATATATAATTCATATTGGCATAAAACTTGAAATTATGATATCGAACTCGGCAAATGTTGTCGTTTTAAGTTAAAATTTTTTTCAATGTCACACGGAGGTTGACTATGCCTTTTGCAGTAGGTGGAAATGCAAGGATTCGCACAAATATTCCGGCAGAAAATGCTTATAATTCGCTGGAAGTTTCAAACCGCAACATTTCATTGCGACAATTAAGATTATCAACCGGCAAACGTATCAACAGTGCTGCTGACGATGTCGCCGGTTATATTACATCAAGAGCTTTGAATGCACGTAACACATCATTGAAATCAGCAGTGAATACTGTGGGTGATGCCAAGAATATGGCAAATATTATCATGGATTCGCTAGAAAATATCGGTGAACAATTACAGAAAATTAAAGAGTCTGCCTTAAATGCTTCGTCAGGTGCTACAGGCACAGATGAAAAAGTAGCCCTTGCAAGAGCTGCATACAGGTTAGTTCAACAAATTGATACTGTAGTTCAATCTTCAGTTTTCAGCGGTCGGAATTTACTTGATGGTAACTTTTCAACTGACTTTGTTATCGGAACAACTGCTACAAACCAACTTTTACAACTTCAATTCGATATGACGTCTGCTAACACGGTAGATTTCAACATCCAGTCAGGACACGGTTTCAATATAAATTCATTGAATGCTGATAATTTTGCAGGTATTACCGGTCTTGATTTATCCCTCTTAAATTCAGTGGATTCAGAGGACCTTGACATATTTTCATCTGAAAAAATTACAGCTACACTAACAAGTATCTCTGAAGCAATCAATAATGTAAATAAGGTTGCAGCATATATCGGTGGTATAGTAAACAGACTCGATTCACAGGAAGACTTGCTGAAAAGTCAGATTGTAAATTATAATTCTGCTATTTCAAGAATCGAGGATGCTGATGTGGCAAAAGAACAGCTTGATTTGATAAAATCACAATTCTTACAACAAGCATCATTGATATCCTTGGGACAATCAAATGCCAATCCACAGTCATTTTTACAATTAATTCAGGGCTGATGACTATTTAGCACTATCAGCCCTGTAAATAGGGCTTTTATTTAATGTGCTTCGTACCAGTTATTACCGATGCCGGTGTCAACGACAACCGGTACTTCGCCTAATAATAGAGCTGTACTCATTAAACGAGTTACTGCGTTTTTTAAGTCATCGAGGTCATCCTTATGAACTTCGAAGACGAGTTCGTCATGAACTTGAAGCATCATCTTTGCTCTCAATTGTGATTGTTTCAGGAAATCATGAACTTTTATCATGGCTATTTTCATCATATCTGATGCAGTACCTTGTATGGGCATATTTATTGCTCCGCGCTCGGCGGCATTACGCAATGCTGCATTTCTGTCATTTATTGTATTGAAATAACGTCTTCTGCCACAGAGAGTATTAGCATAACCTTTATCGCGGGTTGATGCTATTGTCATTTCCATGTATTTTCGTATTCCCTTGTATTTCTCGAAATAATTTTCTATTATTTCTTTTGCATTAGTTCTTGAAATATTCAGCCTTTGTGACAAACCAAAGGCACCCAAACCATACATAATGCCGAAGTTGACGGTTTTTGCCACACGACGCATATCCTGAGTAACCTCGTCAATTGTTATTCCGTTTAATAAAGCAGCTGTTGCTGCATGTATATCCTTTCCTTCCTTGAATGCACCTATCATCTGTTTATCACCACAGATATGAGCCATGATGCGTAGTTCTATTTGAGAATAATCTGCAGCAAATATTATATAATCCTCTTTTTGTGCTACAAAAGCCTTACGAATCTCTTTACCAAAATCAGTGCGAATAGGTATATTCTGAAGATTTGGGTCAGTTGAAGAAAGTCTGCCGGTAGATGCAACTGTTTGGTTATAAGTTGTATGAACTCTTCCGGTCGAAGGATTTATCAATTTTGGCAATGCTTCCAAATATGTAGATTGTAATTTGCTGATTTGTCTATACTCAAGAACATAATTTGCAATAGGATAAGTAGCAGACAGTTCTGTCAAAACCTGTACGTCTGTGCTGTAGCCGGTTTTATTCTTCTTTCCTCCCGGAATCATAAGTTTTTCAAATAATATGTCACCCAGTTGCTTAGGAGAATCAATATTAAACTCCATTCCTGCTTCTTCGTAAATCAGCTTACTCAGTCTTGATGAATGTATTTTTACTTCATCGGAAATTTCTTTCAGGGCACGCACATCAATTGCAACCCCATTGAATTCCATATCCGTCAGCACTTTAATCAACGGAAATTCGATATTATATGCAAGATTTGCTAAGTTTTCTTTTTCAATGATTGGTTCTAACTTGTTTTTAAGTTTAAGAGCAATGTCGGCATCTTCACATGCATAATCAGAAATTTCTCGCGGATTCAGTTCACTCATAGATTTTTGATTCGCTTTCTTTTCGCCGATAAGATTACTAATCGGTATTGGCTTGTAATTTAAATACTTCTCTGATAATGCATCCATGCCGTGTTTGTCGTCCGGGTTGATTATGTATGATGCCACCATAGAATCAAAAGCTATCGGAAAAACATCAATATTATATCTTTTCAATATATACATATCGAATTTGACATTCTGTCCGCATTTACCGATTTTAGGATTTTCAAGTAAAGGCTTTAGTATTTTGAGTGCATCAATGAGCTGCAAAGATTCCTGCCAACGGTTTTCATCGGAATCTCTTTGATTAGAAAATAAATCTGCTTCAACTATAGAATTATTTGCATTCGAGTCCTCGACGGGAATATAATATGCCTCATTCTCAACGCTCGAAATAGCAATACCGACTATTTCACAGTTGTTCCTGTCGAGTGAACTTGTTTCGAGGTCGAAAGATAATATGTCATAATTTAATAAATCTCGACAAATTACATTTAGCCTGTCAATACTGTCAACCATCTCATATTTTGTTTTTGTGGATGTGATATCTTTGGATTGTACATCAGATGTTGGAACATCGGAATTAATCTCAGTATCTGAATCTGCTGAAGCAAAGTTCGTTCCGGCAGGTGCTTTTGTTCGCCATTTGGCTCTTATTGTATTAAATCCCATATCTTTAAAAAAAACATCGAGCTTAATAAAATCAGCACTGTGAAGTTTACAATTCTCAATGTTGAAATCAAGAGGGACATCGGTTTTGATAGTAACTAACACTTTGGACAAGGCAGCCATTTCTTTGGCATTAAGAAGTTTACTTTTAACAGAGTCTCTTTCCACTGATTCAATGTTTTCATAGATTTTTTCGACATTACCAAACTTCTGAATCAGTGGAATAGCTGTCTTCTCACCAATACCCTTGACACCCGGTACATTGTCTGCGGTGTCACCTGTCAAAGCAAGTACATCAATCACTTGTTCTGGCATGACGCCGAATTTTTCCAAGACTTCATTAATGTTCACAACTTCGAAATCTTCACCTTTTCTGCCCGGTTTTAGTAATGAGATATTTTCTTCAACAAGTTGGTAATAATCTTTATCGGACGTAAGGCAAACAATTTGCTTACCGAGAGCAGCACCTTGTTTGGCGAGAGTGCCGATAATATCATCCGCTTCAAATCCGTCTTTTTCGATTCGCGGTATATTCACAAGGTCAAGAAACTCTTTGATTCTTGCAAGTTGTGGAACAAGTTCTTCAGGAAATTCATCACGATTTGCTTTGTACTCTACATACATTTCATGTCTGAAAGTTGGTGCAGCAGTGTCAAATACTACGGCTATACTATCTGGCTTATACCTATCCAACAGTGAAGTTACGATATTTGTAAAAGCAAATACAGCTCCCGTCGGTTCTCCTAAGCGATTTTTAAGTCCTGATGAAGACATTGCATGGTAGGCTCTGAATACTACTGACATACCATCTATCAAAAATACTTTATTTGTTTCACTCATTGCAAAAAAAATTAAACTGATTAAAAATACAGCGACGTATAAGTGTGTATAAATTATCGGTATTTATATTTATTTTATTATAAAAATTTTGAATAATGTAAAATTTAAACTACTTTAAATAAACAATGCTGTCATTTTTCAAATTAATAAAAAGGAATATTTTTATGCCGACATTAGGATTTGTAATCATACTTATACTTTTACTGATATTCACTTCGGTGAAGGTTATCAGGGAATATGAAAGAGCTGTGGTGTTTAGATTGGGAAGACTCATTGGTTTCAAAGGACCGGGTTTAATTATTCTGATTCCTTTCATTGATAAGATGGTCAGGGTAAGTCTTCGTACGATAACACTCGACGTCGAACCGCAAGACATAATTACACGTGACAATGTTTCCATCAAGGTTAATGCGGTTTTATATTTCCGTGTTGTTTATCCGGACAAAGCTATTGTTAATATAGAGAACTATCTATATGCTACAAATCAAATAGCACAAACAACTCTGCGAAGTATTTTAGGACAATCTGAATTAGATGAATTATTGGCTGAAAGGGATAAAATCAATTTACAGCTCCAACAAATTATTGATGAACATACAGAGCCATGGGGTATCAAGGTAACTGCAGTCGAAGTCAAACAAATTGACTTACCGCTTGAAATGCAAAGAGCAATGGCAAAGCAAGCACAAGCCGAAAGAGAAAGAAGAGCTAAAGTCATCAATGCTGACGGTGAATTTCAAGCTGCTGCCAAACTTGCTGAAGCTGCAGAAGAAATATCCAAGCAACCGATAGCATTGCAGCTACGATTCTTACAAACTCTTGCTGATGTTGCTACAGAGAAAAATTCTACCATAGTATTTCCTGTACCTATTGATTTGCTGACACCGTTTATGCAGAATGCAGGTAATATGGCCGGTGAGAAACTGGAAGAATTCAAAAAAGCTCTGGATAAATTGTCTTCAAAGTAGCTTAAGTATTTTCTGCTATCTGTCCATTATGATTTTCTAATAAAAAAAGCCGGTTGATTAATTTCAACCGGCTTTTTGCTTAGAAGAAGCAAATTCATTATCTTATCTGACAACATTCAGAAGTTTAGTCTGAGTTTTGCCATTGACATTGACAGTGTAGAAATAAGCACCTGATGGGAGATCAGATACATTTACATTCACGGTATTGAAACCAATGTTTGCATTATCTACCTTGATTGTTTTCAGTACTTGTCCCATAGCATTCTGAATATTGATTAAAACATTAGCTTCGATTTCAAGATTGAAATTCAAAACTGTAGATTCTGAAGCAGGATTAGGACTGATTTCTTCGAGTGCAAACGGAAGATTTTCAGTTACTGAGCCGACAGTACCTTTAGGTCTTTGTAAAGTCGGATTACGAACGGGTGCAGGATTCAATGCATCAAAATTAGCAACTGCTACTGTGTATAGTAAGCCGCTTGGTTGAGCACTTGACCAGCTTCTGTCAGCAACGATATTTTGCAGATAATACGGATAATGGAATCTTACATTCTGTGTGTTTGTTAATTCTTGAGTGATATACTCAACAACAGGTATCTGGGTCAAAGAAGGAACCATATCAGGGATATAAGTACCTTTGTTATACCAAACATCCTGAGTAATATTATAGCTTTCCCAGTTACCGGAATTAACAGGCTTATGAGCAATCATGATATCAGTAGAGTTGAATGAGTCAACGGTTGTCATTGGATTGCCTACCAAATTAATTGGAGTCAGTAGTACTGCTAAATAATCATCATCGAAATCAACCCACTTAACTACAATAGCATCTCTATCTGCTGTCAATGCTGCCTGTAATTGTTGGTAACGTTCATCATTGTAAACAGAATCTTTGAATCCATCATTACCTAATGCATTAGCGATTCTTATAGGGTTATTATAGAACATAGGGTTATCGAACCAAGTCATTTCACCAACTTTAACAGCAGGCTGCCAAGCACCACCCTTATATTGGAACTCAAGAATATGACCATTGCCCATCGGGTTAGTTTGAGTACCTTCAAATGTATAGAATCGTTGGAATAAACTGAATTCATCAACTCCTGTAACTACTGCTCCCCAATCGGTGAAAGGATAAGGGATATGGTTCAAAGTCATGTTGTGATTCCATGCTTGAAGATAGTCTGTTATTCTCTCGTAGGGGATACGGTTAAAGTCAGTCCATGTAAGACCATTGTCGGTTGATTTTGAAAATGCGAATACTCTTTTTTCGGAATCATCTCTAAACATATTATAGACAAAAGAATAAAGGTCACCATTTTCGTCAGCATGGATATTCATAGGTGCATTAGATGTTTGAGTCAAGGCACCCGGGTCACGGAATATGTCGAGTCTCCAAGCATGTGGTATTAATGATTTAGGATTAGCCCACTCGTCCGAAAAATCAATTATAGCTAAACCATAAGCACCATACTGAATACCTTCATCTTTCGGTGATAACATACCATATACGTAGAAGAAGTCTCCTTTCTCGCTTGAACTTGCGAACATTTTCTTTCCGGAGATAGCCCATTCTTGATTACCGCCGAGATTGTTCCCTGATGGTGCATTTTCTTTGAGATATTCAACCTCTTCCCAGCCTTGACCGTTGAAATATAAATATTGATGTCCTTCACCATAATATAAAGTATCAACCGGTGTAGGTCGAGGAATATATGGAGTCACCGTGATTACATACTTAAATTCTTCGGGATTGTTTGAATTTGTTGGGTTCAATACCGCAACTGAAGGAAAGAAAAACATAATGCGTTCTTCAGAATACACTTCTTGTGCAGTCCATGTTTGACCACCGTCGTTTGAAAAATGTAAGAATACTGATGCATTTGACCAAGTTCCATCAGAACTACGTTTAGTTGTTACGTAAACTAATGTATTGGATTTGGGTTCGTATGCAAATGGTGTTACACCATCAAACATTGCTGTCCAAAAGAATTCGGTGTCCACATCTAAAACTTGGAAAGCAAGCTGTGGTGACGGAAAATCATCTTTTGAATATTCATTGATATCAGATGGTTTTATACCTATGTCCTTTAGCTTCATGAAAGGATTCTCCACAGAAACTACCTGTTCCGGATAATTTGCCGTCTTCGAGAAGATACCAATCGGAAGCAAAATTGCTAATACTACTGCTAAGTAGAAGTTCTTCATTATTTTTCTCCAAATATTTTACAAATATTGTAAATTAACAAAATTTTAACTTTTTCAATTTT
>JBAYPL010000027.1:0-16895 GCA_041677745.1 Kapaibacterium sp. (SeqCode) | reverse complement strand
GTCGGCAATACCCTTTCATGCAGAAACGATAACTGGCTTATTGATGCTTCAGTTTCTCCTTCCATAGCCTTTAGCATAAGAGAGAGCTTTGTAACCTCGACGGCGTTTGTGTCAATATCCACACCATAAATATTATTCAAAAGTATTTCTTTTTTTACTTTCGTAGTTAAATTGCCATCAGGACGGAGAAATTTATCCTTCTTTTTTATATCCGCATTTGTATAGTAATTCAGATGCCAATCCAAAAGATACTGATAAGCCCCAAGAAGAAAACTACCTGAGCCACAAGCGGGGTCGCAGATTTTAATTTTACTTATTTCTTGTGGAGTAGCGAACTGACTGTAAAAGGAATCAGGAATTGGGAATTGGGAATTAGAATCAAAAATATAACTACTTCCTACTTCCTTATTCCAACTTCCTATCTCCCTATTTTCAAGTTTAGATTGCTTATCATTGAAGACAGCATTTTCTGTATCCCATTTAGATTTTCCAAAATCGGAATCATTATTTGCCTGCTGACAAAGTCCAGTTTCACTGCTATTATGAAATGAGTTTCCAGCTCCGTCGCTGAGCCCCGCGCTATTATCAAAAACCTTCTGAGTTCTGGTCTCGAAATTCTCCCCCAGCCCTCCGCTATGTTTGCCGGAATTGATGTAACTGCCCTCTTTATTTGACTTGTAAGCCCAAACATCTCGTCTTTCGGTAAAACCTTCACCATTTGATAAGTCATTACTGTTAGTTCTATTGCCTGCTTCCAAACTTCCAGTTCTCTGTAATTCTTTACCTTGTCCAATTTCATTGTTCTCTCCATGTTTATTATTATGAATATTCTTTTTTAACAAACTACCCACTACCTCCTTATTCCCTTTTCCTAATTCCCAATTCCTATGTCCTATTTCCTCAATCAATTTGCCAACCGTATTTTTTACTATGTAATCCACAATGTACTGAGGAGTATAATAAACACCACCTGCTTTACGGACTTCGGGTTTTTCCTCTATCTTTATCCTATGTCCGGGAGTAATCCTTATTACTTTACCAAGATATTGCTCGTAAGAATGACCAAGAATTTCAACTGGAATAACTGAAAATTCATAAGGACTTTTGGGATAATACATTTCCTCAATGATGTTTTTCAGAATTTTATCATCAATAATGAGATTATCGGTTATTTTATCTTTTTTGTAATCGAAAAGCCCGGAATTATACTTCTGGTCAGCGGAATGGAATAATAATTTTAATTTTTGATATGAGTTATTTCCAATGGTATTGAATAAATTATTTTCAAGTTCAATTCCACGGTCTTCGCAAATTCTCAGGAAAATAATTCTGTCAATAACTTTTTGCAATGAATAATTAAGCTCATCTTCTGTGATGCCCTGATTGCGGTTAACGATGTTTCGGGCTAACAAATCACGCCACGAATCAAGCGATTTTAGGAATTCAGCATCAACTCCGGTTGTACCTTTTTTGCCTTTGTTAGAACTTACAAATTTATCAAAACTACCTTTAAGTACCATTTCTTTTGAGAATGTTTCCCAAAGGAAATCAAATTCTTTGACATAATCTTTGTAAGTTATATATTTAATTCTCGAAACAGATGCTTTGTCGGTAGGTGCGGGCTTAATCGTACAATCATAAATGGAAAATTCTTCAAAATCTGAAATAATTGAAATCGGCATTTTAGCACTCCAACCATAGCGACGCAATTGATATGCAGGGTCAATAGATTCCTTTATTAATACGCTCGGTTTTTTTGCCTCCAGAAAGAACTTTTTTTGTCCATAAATTGTGAAGCAATAGTCAGGAGCTTTTGTACTACCTGAAATTTTGATTTTATCTTCGTGAATAACTTCGCGGTAACTTTCGGCAAGACCTGCTTTATTATTAATATCCCAACCTAATGCTTCAAATAGCGGATTGATGTAATCAGTCCTTGTTTGAGTCTCGTTGAAACTCCCTTTTTTATATCCTTCGACATGGTAATCGAATCTTTCAGCTAATTTTTCAATTGTATCTTTTGCATCAATTTTGTTCATGTTTAAAACCGCTAATTTTATTTCCAATTTCGTATTATTCAAGAAGTACAAAATAACACAAAATTTTTATATAAATGTCAATATTACTTTGAGAAGTTTTTAACAATGAAAAAAACTTCGGAAGTTGATAAGACTAAGGTTGGTTTTATATTACTTAATAATTAAAATTGTTTGGTAACTTAATTAGAAAGAATAAAAAATGTTCCACAGGTTTGGGTGTGGCACTTACCTAACTCTTTTTAACAGGACGTCACAGACATAATCTCACATCTTCACAAATTGCTCTGCCTTATTTCCAATTCTGATGAAATACACACCTGATGGTAACTTCTCTATATTTCCTCCGAAGTCTTCGATTACTTCGGAAGCCTTAAAAAGTATGTCTCTCACAGCATTACAAATTTTGAAGGTATAGATATTGAAAAGTTTGCGGATAATGTAAAATTTATTTTAAAATATCGCGGGAATTTCTCTTTAAACCGGCGAGCTTAAGCCGCTTGACAGGAGATTTACGGAATTTATTCGAGAACTCCTCCTGACTCATGCTATCAATTTCGGCTTTATTCAATATTCCATTGTCTAATCTTGACTTAAACAAATTTTCTTCCGACATTTTCGGTAAAATCTTGTTCCATGGACATACTTCCTGGCATATATCGCAACCGTAAATCCAATTTTCGGCATTTTCTGCAATATCAACGGGAATTGATTTGTCCGCTTTGGCTTCAATCGTCCAATAGGATATACATTTATTCGAATCTATGACTTTATCAGCGACAATCGCCTGTGTCGGGCAGGCTTTGATGCACTTTGTACAGCTACCGCAGTAGTCTTTCACCTGAATATCAGCAGGAAAAGCATGATCGGTCAAAAGAACACCGATAAAAAAATAAGAACCGTGATTTTTGCTGAGTATCAAACTGTTCTTTCCCTGCCATCCTAAGCCGGATTTGAGTGCCCATTGTTTCTCCAATATCGGTCCGGTATCAACATAAGCTTTCCAGTTAGATTCGGGGAGCATGGATTTTGCAAACTCGATGAGTTGATTTAACTTATCCAAGACAATATCGTGATAATCGCTCCCCCATGCATACCTCGATGTTTTGCCTTCATCGTTTCCAAGATTTTTTTTGTGTATATTACCGGTAAAATAATTATAAGAAAGAGTGAAAATTGACATAATCTCAGGCAGTACGAGTGAAATATCCCGACGCTTGTCTATATTTCGCTCCATCCATTGCATGTCGGCATTATAACCACACGACAGCCATTTGTCGTAATATTTACTCTCATCCTCCAAGATTTGATAAGCACTTGATTTTAAATCAAGGAAGCCGAGATCCAAAGCTTTTTGAATGAGTTTACTTTTGATTTGTGCGGAATTAATGCTCATCTTCTCCATTTGGGGATTTCGAAGTGAGGTTTTTCCACATATACTTTTCCGTCTCTTTCGAATATTTTATGACTGCCGAGGCTTTTCACACCCTGCCGTCTGTCTATGTTCCTACCGTCTTCAAGTGAATATGTCCAGCCGTGCAGCGGGCACATTACAGTCAAATCCTTGATTATACCTTCAAAAATACTATCCGCATGTCTGTGCGGACATATATTGTCCAAAGCGTATAATTTGCCTTTCACTCTGAATACCGCAATTTGAAAATCGTCATCTTCAGTAAAAATTACTTGCTTACCTTTGCCTTCGTAAACTTCATCCGATTTACAGACATAGATAAATTCACTTGTTATATTATCATTTTCCGGCATAAGTTCTATGAATTAATGTTGATAATTTCTCCTGAAACAAAATTCTTTCCGCTTTCCGCAAGTCTGCACGCACTGATAAAGGCATCATGCTCGAAGCATACTATTGTATTTTTCTCGTACATCTCCGGAAGTATGGATTTTTTCTCATCAATTGTTGTCAATGGGAAATTATCATAAGCCAAGCCGTAAGTATAAGCCAAGTGTGCCGATGTCGGGGCAAGGTCGGAAATATAAAGAAAACTGTCACTGCCTGTATCAATATAAACCATTTGTAACGATTTGGTATGCCCATCAACGGGAATAAGGCTTATTCCCTCGAACAATTCCTGCCGACCGTGTGTGAATCTCAAAATTCCTTCTTCCATCAGAGGGAGGTAATCATCCTTTATGAACGAAGCTCTGTCTTTATCCGTAGGATTCATCGCCCACTTGAAATGCTCCTCTTGGACATAATAGCGTGCATTCGGAAAAGTCGGAACGATTTTTTCACCTTCATATTTGGTGCTGCCGCCGGTGTGGTCAAAATGAAGATGTGTTAATATTACGTCACTTATGTCTTCAGGTTTTATTCCATGAGAATCGAGTGCCATTAGAATATTGCTTTTACCATAATCAATGCCATATATTTTACAGAACTTTTCGTCGCGTTTGTTTCCGTTTCCGGTATCAATTAAAATTTTTTTACTATCATACTCAATCAGCATGGGTCGAGCTGCAAGTGGGATACGGTTCAATTCATCGCCGGAATTGTATTTTTTCTGCCACAGAGCTTTGGGCACAACTCCGAACATAGCGCCACCATCTAAATAAAAATTTCCGGTATCAATCATTTTGATATTATAATTTCCAGATTTCATCTTTTTATATTGAATTATGTAAATAAGTTTTGAAGTTTTAAACTGAGTTTTATTATTTTTATGAATCAGGATAGTTTGTAATAAAGACAAAATAATTCTCGTAAAAGCTTATGAATATGATTATTTAAACATTATTCATTTTAAATCATCAAAATAATAAATAGCCTCATTATTTTTAAGATAATCAAGTAAAAGTCTATAATGCGGTGACTGTCTAAGAATTGTCGAAGAACCTAAAATTATAACATGAGATTTTGCTCTCGTTAATGAGACATTCAGCTTCCTGTCAACTTTCCCGGTATAGTCAATCGAAACAGCTTTTTCGAGTAGCCGGCTACTACCTGTTGCCATAGACAGAATTATAAAATCTCTCTGGCTTCCCTGATAACGTTCGACAGTATCAATCGTGATTAAGTCTCGGTACTTATCATTAAGCATTTTTTTTATTTCAAAACATTGAGCTCTAAATGGAGAAATCACTCCGATGGTGGATTTATTTATCTCAGTTGATGAACCAATCAAGTTAATCAATTCAAGAGAAAGGCTCGCTTCATACTTATTTATTTTTACATTGCTTGGTGGACAATCTATGAAAAAAAATCTATTTTTAGCTAAAATTCTCTCTAATTTATTATTTGATTCCGAATTAAATAAAGTAATTTCCGCCAATTGACTATCAGTTGCCGGCTCCAGTTCCGAATCATAAAAGTATGTACCGGAAAAATCCTGAATTTCCTTGTGCATACGTCCTTGACTTTTCAAGAGTCCGTAAGCTTCAACCCATAAATTTTTCTTGCAAATGTTTAACAATCTGCTGAATAATGATTCGCCGAAATCAAATAAACCTATCTGATTCAATAAATCATCATCACAATTTCTGAAATCCTTGTTCTGGATAACAATCGGCGGAAGTTGTTTTTCATCGCCAATGAGGATAAACCTATCAACTCTTGAAAGTAAACCTACTATCTGTGGTTCAAGAATTTGCCCTGCTTCATCAATGATAATAATTCCAAATTTTTTCAGTTCAAATATCTCTTGATTTGTCAGCACAGATGCTACCGTCGAAATGATTAACCTTGTGGAGGCAAGTCTGTCCATCGCTTTTTTTAAACCTTCGTTTTCAATAATGGACGGTAAATGATGACTTGTCATTTCGGTTGCATCCTTAGAACCGATTCTTATATAGTCAACATCAGTACCAAGCGACTCGAGAGAAGACGCAATTTCATCAACTGCCCTATTTGTATAGGCAGTAATAAGTATATTAGTATCTGTATTTGATATTAATTCAGCAATTACCCTTTTAAGAACAATACTTGTCTTACCGGTACCGGGAGGACCCTGGATAATAAAATAATCCTTAGCATTAACAGCACCCGAAATGATTTCTTTTTGATTATCATTCAAACCTTTTCCGTCAATAATATACTTATTGCTGAAGTCGGGCTTTCTTATTCCAAAAATCAGCTCTTTGAATTTTGTGTCGGAGTTAAGGAAAGTGAAAATTGAAGAATAAGATAACTTGTCAATCGAGTCAATAGAATCAGGTTCGAGTCGCCATGTCTGCTTAACATTAAATATCTCTTTTGCGATTAGTTTATTACGGATGCTAACAGTGATATTTTTCGAATTGATTTCTTTTATCGAGCATTTAATCAATTGATTACTGACACCGTCAAACATATTATCGTCATTTTGCGGCAATAAGATTGACATATCTCCCTTCCTGAAAGATGAATTCACTTCATCTTCCTGAATCTCAAATTTCAGGTGCATATTATCAAAATCACTGTCATCATATAAGAGCGTCAAATCACATAAAATCGAATAATCTGCGGATTTGTCTTCGATGCTGTCAAGCCATAACGAGGAATAACCGTTTATTCCTTCAGGAAGATTGAATCCGATTTTCAAGGAGTAACTTTCTCGTAAAATAAAAAGAGTCATATTCAAGAAATATGATTTCTCTAAGTCAGAGTAATTTTCAAAATATTTCCTAAATAACACTACTTTATCGGCAATATAAGCGGGTACACCATCGCATGTAATTCTATCAATATTTTCAAAAAATTTGAATGAACCGGACAAAATTGCATTTTCGAGAAGTATGATATTATTTCTGTGAACAATCATGTTTTCAAGTACCGCAATCAATTTTGCTACGTCTCGCAAGGGCTTTTCATTTGCCTTTACATAGAGAATTGAGGAATTACCCTTCCTGCCTTCAAAAGCACTTTCCAATAAGAGATTATATGCGGTTACCTGTGCCAAGTGATTCTGCCAAACGCCGACCGGTACTCTTTTTTCATTAAAAATAAGTTGATAATTGACAGATGGCGCACTTCCTGATTTCAACTCTACAATATCTTTTCTCTTTTTGTCATTCGGATATTCTGCTAATAAGTCAAGTCTTCCCTGAATTCCGTAAACAGGTGATATAAAGGAAGCTTCGACTGAGAAAACAGCTCCATCGAAGCTACTTTGCAGATAGTCATAATATATATTTTTTATTCTGTTGAAGAAAAATTCAAGTTCACTGCTTATCATGCCTTGCTTAATTTTTCCCGTCAAATACATTACAATCAATTGTAAAGGTTTATTCCTGAAAGCATTACTCCTCGCTGTATTGAAATCAACGTCCGGATTTAATATCAGCTCGTCAAAAATTGAGTTTATCAAATTTCCCATTACAAGAGGATAACTGATATCAGTACGGAAATAACGTTTCAGGAAATATATTTTATAAGCATCGGGTAAGCCGTAACTCTCCGCAAGATCTGTGGCATCAATAAGATAGTCAGGTTCTAAGATTATCAGTCCCGGATGATGGACAGCTAATGTTAAGGGTTCATCGTGAATTATTTCGGCATTGATTAGGTTAAAACAGATTCCTTCTGCAATATAAGCAGCATTCGCTAAATACGGATAACCGACTTTTAGACTAAATTCACCTAAATCCTCATGATTACAAACAAACTCTGCATAGTGTGCAATGATTTTCTTTCTATAGAATGGATTTTTATGTATGACAGCACGATACAAGTCAATATTCTCATGCTTTCTTAGGTTTGGAGAAGTGTGTCTCAACTCCGGAATTTCATCAATAATCCTTTGCAATTCCGGAGCAATTTCAATAGAGGATATTTTCTGAATTATCAAAGATGAATATTTAACGACAAAGTTTAGATTATCTAAACTTAATACAATCGAACTTTTAATTTGTGCTTGTCTCTGGTACTTCAGAATACCTTGAAGTTTCAAATTAAGATATTCATTAAGCCCATATTTGTCATTGATAAAATTAATACCTGCGAGAGTCGTTGAAAAATGTCTTTTCTCTTCGGACAACAACCTAGAATAAAACAATTTAAATTTTCTGAGAATATCCCTGACTTTTTTTTTATTATCAAATTTATTATTCAGATAAATACTTTCAAGCGACACGTAGAAGTCGTCGGCATAATCCTTCATATCCATCAATTATTATCCGGCTTAATGTCCTTTATGATTAACTGAGGAGTTTTTGCACCGTTATAGCTTGTAAGTTCGAGATTATAAACCATAGAAAAAGATTTACCGTTAGAGCAGAAATTCAATTTATCCGCAAGATTTTGCCCGATAGCATCAATTACGAAATTATTTTGAATTGCTCTGAATCTTAAATTATTGTTACCTACTACTTTTACACCGTTTACCGATTTGACGCCATTTGAAATAAACACCGGTTTATAATTAGCAAATCCGTACGGAGCAAATTTACCCAGAGTATGTAGGAAGTTGGGAGACAACTCATTGAATTGTAGCTCGGCATCAACAACAATTTCAGGCATAAGCATCTCCTTAGTTATTGACAATCGTGCAAGTTCGTCAAAACGTTTTCTGAATTCGTTGATGTGTTCGACTTTGAGAGAAAGTCCAGCGGCGTGTTTGTGTCCACCGTATTCAAGTAGTATATCATCACAAAGTTTGAGTGCAGAATGGACATCAAAATCATTTATACTTCTTGCTGAGCCTTTTGCTACACCGTCAATATTGGTAAGTAGAACTGACGGCAGGTTAAATTTATCCACAAGTCTTGAAGCGACAATGCCAATCACTCCGGCATGCCAATTTTCTCCATATATAACAAGAGAATGTGGAGCATCATTTTCAATTAAACTTTTCGCTAATGGTATAGCTTCTTCAAAAGCCTTTTGGTCAAACAGTCTGCGTTTACGGTTTTCATCTTCAAGAATTTGGGCAATTCGGAATGCGGCATTCTCATCTTGTTGCAGCATCATTTCTACTGAGCGCTTGGCATCGCCGAGTCTGCCTGCGGCATTAATCAAGGGGGCTACAGCATATACAATATTAGAAGCTGTAATATTTCCTAATCTCAAACCAGTACAATGAATCAGACCATTTATTCCCGGACGCGGATTACTGTTTAAGCGTTTCAGCCCGTAATGTACCAATATTCTGTTTTCTCCTTTCAATGGTACCATATCAGCTGCTGAGGAAATAGCTACATAATCAAGATATTGATATGCTTTTTCTTTTATTCCAAGCCTGATACATAAAGCTTGTACCAGCTTAAAGGCGACACCGCATGCAGCTAATGATTTGAAAGGGTAAGGGCAATCAGGTAGCAATGGGTCCAATATTGCATAGGCATTAGGCTCAAACTCACCGGGTTCATGGTGGTCACAGATTATGGTTTGCATACCTTTTTCGGCTGCATAATCAAGTTGCTCATACGACGTAATACCTACATCAACCGTCAGAAGCAGCTTTGAATTTCTTGCAAGAGCTAAATCAATAGATTTATTGGATAAACCGTATCCGTCTTCGAATCGGTCCGGAATATAATAATCTACTCGTCCGCCAATTGAATTTATAAATTGACAGACCATTGCTGTACTTGCTGTACCATCAACGTCATAGTCACCATGCACCCAAATAAGCTCTTGTTTACTTACTGCTTCGAGAATCCTTTCTACCGCTTTTTCCATATCAGTCATCAGATAAGGATCATGCAGACTATCAAGTGAAGGCTTGAAAAATGTTTCGGCATCTTTTTTGCTTTCATGTCCTCTCGAAGCCAGCACTTGTGCTAAGCTTTTGGGTATGTTCAGTGTTTTCGCTAAATTATGTACAGTCTCGCAATCATTATATGGTCTAATTGTCCAGCGGTAATTCAACATATACTCAAGTTAATTTTTTAATTAATACAAAATTAAGCATTTTTTCGTTATTAGTCAAAAAAAAGTGTGAAATTTTATTGACAGTTGTGATTTTTTTTAAACAATATATGAAACATGTAAAAAATTTCTCTTCGTCAAAACAAAGCCCTATTAGGCAGAGTAAAGCGAGTAAAGGCAAATTAGTACTCAAAGAAGGTAACATCATTTCTGATACAATTGATGGTATTGCTTTGTCGGTTATCGGTAATACTGTCTTGGTTGAAATCAAATCTGAATCCGATACATCTTATGTCGAATGTTCGGTTTCAGGAAGAGTAGTTTCGCCCCACAAAGACTCTACTTTAATTGCCGTCGGAGATTTTGTAAAAATTTTGTTGGATAAGAAATCCGACGAATCAGATAAACGCGGTAGAATTGTTGCTGTGGATGAACGTATTAATAAGCTCAGCAGAAGAGCTGTCGGGAAGTCTGTTTCGGAGCATGTCATTGCTGCTAATTTCGATAATCTTTTTATTCTTGGCTCCACTTTTCAGCCGAATTATAACAAAAGATTTATTGACAGATTAATCATAGCTGCAGAAATTGGAGGCATTACACCAATTATTGGAATTAACAAAAGTGACCTTGTTGATGATTTGGAAGTATTTCGTGAAGATTTGTATGTCTATGCTAAAATTGATGTACCTGTATTATTTTTCTCTGCATTGAACAATACGGGAATTGATGATATTATAAATATCACCCAGAATAAGAAGACACTTTTCTTTGGTGCTTCAGGAGTAGGCAAATCTACCTTAGTAAACCTTTTGCTTGGTGATTCAGTCCAGAATATTCGGGAGATTAGTGACAGAACCAATAAAGGACAGCATACTACGAGTTTTGTCAGAATGCTGGACTTACCTTACGGTGGACAAATCATTGATTCACCGGGTGTACGAGAGTTTGCTATGTGGGATATTGATAAATTAAATTTAGCAATGCACTTCCATGATTTTGACGATTATTATCTAAATTGTCGCTATTTACCGTGCACACATACTCACGAGCCCGATTGTGCTATCATCAAAGCTCTCGAAGAGGGTGAACTCGACCCTGATCGTTATGAAAGCTATTTGAATATTTATGATACGCTGGATGATTGATAATCGTAATTTCTCTGAATTTTAGCTGGATTAATAAATTTATCTTTAATGAAAATGTCAAATGAAATACTAAATATTCTAATAATTGATGATAACAAGACTTTCGGAAGTATTGCTTCGGATATTCTGATTAGAAACATACCCGAAATCAACATTCGTATTGCCGAATCCGGAATGGAAGGTATTAGAATTTTGGGGAACAACTCTATTGATTTGATTTTGATGGATGTATTTATGCCAGTTTTTGACGGCTTGGAAATCGCGAAAGTAATCAGAGCTAATCCAAAGACACATCGAATTCCCATAATTTTTATAACTGCTGAAAACAATGAAATTATTAAGGAAAAAGCACTCACAATAGGTGGTATTGATTATCTCAATAAATCATTCAAAGCCGATGAGTTAATTAGAATGGTTAGTCTATACCTTAGAATGATTAGATGGGAAAGGAATATAAATCATAAACTCGATACAAATATTGTCGAGTTAAATGAGGAGATTAAAAGAAGGAAGGAAATGGAGAAATCGCTTGTTGCGGCTGGTGAATTACTTAAAAATGCTAATAGTGCAAAAGACAAGTTGTTCTCCATCATTGCGCATGAGTTGAAAGACCCTCTCGGCTCTTTTAAGAATTTAACGGAACAAATGATTGAAGATTTAGACGAACTCTCCGGTCTCGAACTTTCAGAATTACTCGAATCAATGAAAAGTGCGGCTTCAAATCTTTATAATTTACTTGAAAATTTACTCGCGTGGACAAGTTCTCAGTCAGGAAACCTTAATGTAATTTTTACTCATTTCAATCTTTCTAAACTTATTGATAAGGCAGTAGATTTGTCTGATAATTCTGCTAAGAATAAGAATATCAAACTGGTAATTGAACGAAATACTGATGGTGAAGTCTATGCTGACATCAATATGATTGAAACCATTCTGCGTAATCTTATTAATAATTCGATTAAATTCACTCCCAACCGAGGCACCGTTACAATCATTCAAAGTGAGATTGAAGATTATCAAATAATTACGGTAAAAGATAACGGTGCAGGAATGAGTGATGAAGACAAGCGTAAAATACTTTCAGATGAACACTACTTAAGTAAGCCCGGAACGAATAATGAGAAAGGCAATGGGTTCGGTATTAGTATTTGTAAAGAATTTTTAAAACTACATTCTTCTGAACTTAATATTAAATCTGAATTATTCAGTGGAACTGAAATTTCTTTCAAACTAAGAAAATATCCCGATTCGAAAAATCAAATCGGGATTTATGACACGAATAATTAAAACTATAATGCCAATTTCAAAATTCTGACAACATCATTGTAATCTGTTTGATAATGATTTCCAAGATTACCGGTCATGATAGCATTTTCTGCTAAAGAAGGAATATTTGATTCTGAAATATTCAAATCACCTAATGTAATCGGCGCTTTCCATCGTTTTAATAAATTCTGAAATGCACGGATACCTCCTTCAACAGAATCTTCATTAAATAAATTTGTTGCGAACCTGATATACCTGTCCGGCTTGTTATCGGAATAATATTTCATCCAAGCCGGAAACAACACAGCAAGTCCCTCAGCATGAGCCACCTGTGGGAACAGTGCACTTATGGCATGTTCTATTCCGTGAACAGTCCACTCTCCACCGTTCATTCCTGCTCCGGTCAGACCACTTAAAGCGAGTGAAGCAGTCCAAGATAATTCTGAACGGTTTTTATAATCTTGCTCCTTGACTTGTAATTCATTTACTGATTTGATTATTGTTTTCAGTAGAGCTTCATTTATGCTCAGGGTGGTTTCGCTTTCCGGTCCGGTAAAATAATATTCGAGGATATGTGACATTGAGTCAACCCCGCCATTTACAGTCTGTCTCCATGGGAGGCTCATTTGGACTGTTGGATCAATAATTGACACGAGCGGATAAGTATAGCGAGAGCCAAATGACCATTTTTTCTTCTCTTCAGCATTTGTAAGAACCCCGTATGAGTTCATCTCGGAGCCGGTAGCAGACAGAGTCAAAACAGTAAATAAAGGTAAAGCTTTACTTGCATGCTCTGTTTTTTCGAATAAATTCCAAACATCATTAACATAGAATCCTGCTGCAATAGCTTTAGCTTCATCAAGAACCGAGCCACCACCTACTGCCAAGATGGAATCTACTTGATTTGCTCTTGCAGCGTTAATAGCTTCTCTTGCATGACTAAGAACCGGATTAGGCTGAACTCCACCAAATTCTACAAATTCAATTGAGTGTTGATTCAACGAATTTACAACGCAGTCATATACACCATTTTTCTTTATTGAACCACCTCCATATAGCAGAAGGACTTTTTTATATGAATATTTGGAAATTATTTCTCCGATTTGCGGAACAGTATCCTTACCGAAAACTATTTTCGTCGGATTATAATATTTAAAATTTTCCATTAATTCACCGTACTGTTTTCAACTTCGGTAAAGTCAATTTCAGAGCCAAGCATGCTATGTGGTATAAGATAAACTATTATCATTACAATGGTGGCAAGCCATGCCCACCATGTTTGTTTAGGATGTTTTCTCATCCTGACAATTGCAATAATCCAAATGAGAATCGAAGCTAGGGTTTTATTATCCGTCAAATCTCCGAAATGTAATATTGTTTTCCCAAAGGGCCAGCCTGTCCAGAATGCTCCGAAAGCATACCATTGTACAATTGGTCCGAGAACCAGACCACCAAAAGCAAAGAACCCGAGCGTCCAGTACGCCATGGACAATGTATTATTACCTTTAAATGCTGCTTCGAGTGCAACACGCATAGCAAATGCAAATGACAAAATCATGAATGCAATATGCGGATACAATACCCAATCAGGTACTGCTCCCTTATACCTTAGGATTATAGGTTCCTGTATGAGTTCCTGTAAATTATTATAATCCTTTCCAATCATAATTTGGTACATCACCTTTCCCGCCGGTAGTTGTTTAGGTAGTGAACTGACGAGAAATTCACCTTCCCTACTCATCTCAAACTCAGACCACTCGTCATGACTTGGATAACGTTTTAATTTAATCCGAGCAACCAAAGACTTGTCCTTGTTTTCAACCTTTACCGGTGCATCAATACCTACTTCATGAGAACGTAGAAGTTTATATGTAACATTTGAGCCCTGAATTTCTGTTTCACCACTCTTGGGATATGTTGGTCCTGTTGTTCTTTGATAAATAACAATGACAACCATTAAAACCAATGCTAAAACCCAAATAAGAATATTTTTTGTAACACTCATAAAAAAAACTCCAAAATAAAATTATTCAATTATCATAGCCGCAGCTTTGGGTGTTTCCAATACTGCTGCAACAAGTTGATTGTCAACGACACACAGAATTTCCGAAAATGCATCATAACCCCAGATAACATTTGCTATACTTGCCTTCAAATATGTCAAGAAATAGGATTTATCCTGATTATACATATCGGTATTCCACAGATTTTTATTAAGACAATACGCAGCAAACTCTCTTATCAGTTCATCAGTAATTTGAAATTCTTCATTAAATTTTCTAAAATCACTTCCGTATATATCCTTAATTTCACTGCCTTTTTTAGATTTAAACATTATTGACCAACGGAAGAACAATCCATGTCGGATGAGAAGGTTAGTAAGTTGAGTGAGTGTATCTTTGTCAACGATTACATCTGGTACTACTCCGCCGCCGCCGACAATTACTCTTCCGGACTCTGATTTATATAACTCTACTTTACCGAATCCGCCCAATTCATCTATTTTACTCTTATACTCCTTTAAGTCAACCTTAGAGTTTAATTTCCCTGATAGTTCATAATCCATATCAGTATTCTTTTTTTGCACGTCTCTTCCGGAAGGTGTATAATATTTACCGACAGTCAGTTTAAAACCGGTAGTATCGTTCATGTTCCATATACGCTGGATTGTACCCTTCCCGTATGTTCTCTTGCCGATGACAATGCCTCTGTCATAATCTTGAACAACACCGGCTAATATTTCACTCCCGGACGCAGAATTTTCATCTACAAGAACAATAATTGGCATATCTTCTAAGAAGTCACCGGGATTAGAGTATATCTCTGCACTGAAATCAGGACTTCCTGACACGGCTTTTGTTAGAAGTTTTTCTCCGTTGATAAAATAGTCAAGTATTTCATCAACAACTGTCATATATCCACCCGGATTATTGCGTACATCAATAATTACCCTCTTCATACCTGATTGCAACATTGATTGTGCTTTAGATTTAAATTCTGATGATGTATTTTCAGAGAATCTGTTAATAACGAATATTCCGATATTAGTTTTAGGGAACATATACGCAGTTGTCAATCCCGGCATCAAGATATCTTTTCTAATAACCTTATAGTTAAGTTCATTGTTACTATTAATACTTTTAATTAAAATATTTACTTCTGTACCGTCATCGCCGCTGATTAGTTCATCAATTTCTGATTTAGTCTTGCCGGATGCAGGAATACCATCTACTTCTAATATCACATCTCCAATTTCAATCCCTGCCGAATCAGCCGGCGTATTCTCAAATACTTGAAAAACAAAGATAGTGTCGTCAATACTGATTGTTTCGATTCCTATTCCGTAAGAAACACCGGCATGTGACTCCTGAACCCTTTTCAGCATGGACTTATCATAATAAAAAGATTCCTTATCCATAGCTTGCAAAAGTGATGCAAATGCTTCATCACTTATTTTTACAATATCGAGAGAATCGGGATGATACTTTGCAGCTGTTTCGAGAATATATTTAAATTTTTGTGTCTGAAATTCGATTTGCTTATTAATTTCCTCATTCTCAGTAGATAAAGCTACGAGATATAAAAATAAGCATGGCAATATGACAAAAATCTTTCTCTTCATAGAATACTGAAAATTGACTTTTATAATTTTATATAGAATAATATATAACATAAATATTGGATTAGAGGCTGCACTCATTTTAATATCATATATTTTTATCAAGAATAATCTGACTTTTTTCCAATATTTCTTAAAATTTCAAATCTTTCGGATTCTTATAAACACAAGTAACAAAAAAAGCGGACAGCCTAATTAAAGACTGTCCGCTTTAAATAAAGGATTAAACCTTTTATTTAATCATTACGGCATAACAACAATGTTATCAACGATAACTTCATTATCAGCTGTAATCACGACTGAGTAAACACCGGCAGCAATACCCTTAAGCGGGATATTGAAGCTGTGTCTGCCCTGGTTATAGATACTACCGTCAACAGGAATCATTACTTGTTTTCCTTCCGGAGTAAACAATGCAATTCTCAAATTGGCACTTGTAGCAAGGTCAATTGTGAGAGATATATTGTCACGAGCCGGGTTAGGAGTAACATAAGTAGAACTTAATATACCGTCACCGGTAAGCGGGAATTCTTGAGTATCAAATGCAGACTTCAATGTAATTGCATAAGTATTATTAGAACCGCTATTCTGGCTGTTGTAAGTAACAAATCCGGTGTTTGGATCACCATTGTAAGTGAATACTTTCATAGCATACCTAAGACCACTTGTTAATCCGGTAGAAGTATTGCTTGAACCACTACCAACATACTGAACATAGGTATTAGTTAGAATTTGAGTACCTGTATTAAAGTCAGAATTGCCACCTGTGTAAGAACCGGCTGAATTCAAAAGGACAGTAGTTGGAACACTACTTGCACCTTTACGACCAACAACAACAACACCGGTTGAGTTGTTAATCCATTCGTATGTCAATGATGTTGACTGGCGATCAGTAAAGTTCAAGTAGAAAGCAGCTTCAGGCATCGGAGGCCAAATGTCCAGCATATTGGATATTCCAAAGTTCAGTACATCGGCATCATCATTAACCTGGAATGTAGCACCTTCGTAACCCATGTCTGTAG
>JBAYPL010000026.1:0-17197 GCA_041677745.1 Kapaibacterium sp. (SeqCode) | reverse complement strand
TTACCATCATATTTTAAAGTAAATCCTTTTTCTTCCGAGTGAATAAAATCAGGATTCAAAATATACTTGAAGTTCAAGACAGTATTTACTTTGTAATCATCAGCAGGGAGCGGAGGTGCACCTTTAATCTTGCTCCAATTACCAAATTTGCCGGTGATGATTTCGGCTCTTAGTTTACCAAAATCCATCCTTAATCTGTAATTATCTTCCGGAAGGTAATAGACAATGAAATCACTTCTCTTACCTTCAGTTTCAATGATTTTACCCTTGATAATTACATCGGCAGCATGATGTATGATACTATGGTTCTTATATTTTAAGTAATTGCTCACGATACTGTCTGCATCAATCGGCTCCTTACTCAAAGAAGAATCGAAAATCAAGGCAAAAATCACCGGAAATAATAGTAAATATCTCAATATATTATCAGTTTAAGTAAATCTTAATTCTATATTAACGGATTAAGTTTAAATTTGATACAAACTAATTTTATTCATCATTGAACTTCTCAAGAAACTCAGCTGCTTCACGCTTAGACAAACCTTTAGAAACAAGCTCCTCAGTAGTTGGTAGTTTGTTAGCTAAAAGTTCTTGAATAACAGACATTTCCGGACTACTGAAATTACGCGCATTTAAAATATAATCTTCAAAGGCTTCCCATGCAAGCGGAACAGCAGATTTAACGATTTCAGCTAATGCTTCGCCGTAAACCCTGATTTCATACTGAGCATGTTTATCAATCCTAAGTCTAAGGAAATGGAATAAGTTATGCAGGTCAATCTTCCAATACCATTCGGTATAATTTGAAAGTGGAAGGTTTATTCTTGCAATTTCTCGTGCCAAACCGATGTCGAGCATTTCAAGATATTCTTGATAGGAGGCCTGATTTCTGTTCTCCATGACGCTACTTATCCGATTTATAGAATCTTCAGGCAATATTTCATTACTACGACCTTGTTTATTTACAGTACTCTGTGTCCTGAATTCACTTGGATCGGGAATATAAAATTCGTCTTTCATCTCACTGTATCTGCCACTGTATTCATTGACACTTGCAGTTCTATGTCGAATCCATTGCCTGGCAATGAATATGGGTAATTTAATGTGAAACTTCAGCTCTACCATTTCGAAAGGAGAAGTGTGTTTGTGACGCATCAAATAACGGATTAAACCACGATCTTCACTTACAGATTTGGTACCTTTCCCGTAAGATACTCTTGCTGCCTGTACTATCGAGGCATCATCACCCATTATATCCACCAATCTGACAAATCCTTTGTCGAGGCATTTGATTTTTTTGTCAATATATTGTTTTACTTGTTCATTCATTGATAAATAACTTAGAATTATAAATATTTATTGTCCGCTTAATGTTCTTGTCTTTATGAAAAAATGGTAGAAGAAATATATTTCAGGAATCAAAAGTATTACGAGAGAAAAAGTGTCGTCAGTAAAATATATGGAATTCCATGCATCAGGATAGACTATTCGTGCAACTGTTCCGGTCAAAGCCCAGCCAATGGCGAAGAATAATCCAATCATCAGAACAGCCATTACACCGTCCTTAACTGTACCGTTCTGCCAACTCTTAGTATAAGCGTATAATGCTCCTGCAATATGAATATAATAAATCAATACTTCAATCATAATTTCGTTAAAGTTATATAAATTATTAATTTTGAAAAAAAGAACAATACAAATATAATATTTATTAATCTTAAATGTACTCATATTAAAATGATTTCAGCAAATAATTACCGCATTGTTTATGTAGCTGTTTCTTCGATAGACAGTGCAACACATCTTGCGAAGATTATTGTAAGTGAACATCTTGCTGCTAAATGTAATATAATACCTAATACAATATCAATCTCGTCCTGGGCTGATACTATAGTAGAGCGACATGAATCATTACTTATTATCAAATCTTCAGCCGAATTAATAGATAGACTCATAAACAGAATTTCTGAAATTCTAAGTGAGGAATTTCCGGAGATTATTTCAGTAAAATTTGAAGAAGCAAGCTCATCCTATCTTGCAAGATTAGATGTTGTTTTGGATACCGACAATGATAATGCGAATTAATTACCAATTGGTAATCACTTATGCCGATTAAAGAATGGAGAGAGGACGAAAGACCGCGGGAACGAATGATTAAGCTGGGTCCCGCAGCTCTATCGGATTCAGAGTTGCTTGCTATTCTGATTGGTTTTGGAACCGGCAAGAAAACAGCATTAGATATTGCGAAAGATATATTGGCTCACTACGGTAATATATCTGAAGTAGCACGATGTGATGCCGGACAGCTCAAAACACATGACGGTATCGGCCTTGCAAAGGCAGTTACTATTTGTACTGCATTCGAGCTTTCACGAAGAATTGCACCGGACCCCATACAGATGAAAGTTCAGATAACATCTCCGGAAGATATTTCTGAATATTACATGCCGAGACTCAGAGACTTGCGAAAGGAAATATTCTTAGTATTATCCGTGAACAGAAAGAACAGAATAATACGTGAAACAATTGTAGGACAAGGGGTTGTTGACCAGGTCTTGGTTGATCCGAGAGAAGTATTTAGAAATGCTATAATTGAGTCTGCATCAGGAGTATTCCTAATTCATAATCATCCTTCCGGTGATGTATCGCCCTCAGAACAGGATAAAATTATTACAAACAGAATGGTACAGGCTGGAAATATTATCGGAATCAAGGTCATTGACCATCTGATTTTTGGTTTTGATAAATATTTTAGCTTTAGCAATGCCGATTTAATTTGATAATCATGAAAAGTAAAAAAAATAACTCAAAAAATTTGTATTCATCGAGTAAAATCAATTCTGATAAAATCGGAAACAATATTCATGTTCTCACGGAAGAAATTCCAAGTTCAGAGACTTATGCTTTAGGTTTCTTCTATGAGACAGGCTCAAGAGATGAAACACCTGATAACGCAGGTATAGCTCACTTTATCGAACATTGTGCTTTCAGACGAACCCGAAAGTATTCCGCACGTCAAATAGCTTCAAAATTCGAGTCTATCGGTGCTTATGCCAATGCTTATACTACACAGGAAACAACAAGCTTCTATGTCCGAGCTTTGAAAGATAATTTTTTGCCTGCTTTCAAATTATTAAACGATATAACGCGAAATACTGTTTTTGAAAACAGGGATATCGAGAAAGAAAGACAGATTATCATTGAAGAAATCAAGTCTTATGAAGATGATCCTGAAGAATCAATTTTCGAGTATGGAGATAAACTGATTTTTGGTAATCATCCTATGGGAGCTCCGATTCTTGGAAACATTGATTCACTAAATAGTATAAACTCAGAAATATTGACAAAATATCACGATGATAATTACAAGTCCGGTAATCTAATCATCTGTTATGCCGGACCCCTTAAACATGATTTTGTTTATAAAAAATCTTTGTCGTATGTTGATCGCTTTTCAGATAAATCTGCCAACAGGGTGCGTACTATGCCTGCTGTAGAGCCTGCTTCAGAGTTGATTGTTGAAAAACCCGTGAGTCAGTCTCACATACTACTCGGCACGAGGATCCCGGGTTATTCATTTGAATCAAGATTTATACTGCCGATATTTAATGTACTGTTTGGTGACGGTATGAGCTCCAGACTCTATCATAATCTGCGTGACAGACAAGGAATAGCTTACTCAATTTATTCCACATTACAGGTGCATTCTGATTGTGGTGTTTTCTATATCTATGCTGCCACAGATAAAAATAAAACTGAAAAAACGGAAAAACTGATTTTGGGGGAAATTGACAAGTTCCTGAATAAACCTTTGCGGGAAAGCGAATTACAAAGAGCCAAAGAACAGTTGAAATCAAGTATAATCATGGAGCTTGAAAGCATGTCGGCGAGAATGCAGTCACTTGCTAAGTCGGTTCTAATGAAGTCTGACTTTGAAGATATTCATGATACGATTAAGATAATTGATTCGGTTAATGCTCTTACCTTAAAAGAAACCGTATCCAAATATATCAGTAACAATTTAAGTACAGTTAAATTGATACCATCGAGCTAATTAACTAATTTATCATATTCAGAGTGCATTTATATGAAACTATTTTTGATTATTTCAACAATTACAATGGTTGCAATAACTTATGCAAAATCATCAACATTGGACACCCTGTTTCTGACAGCGCCAGACAAAAGTGAAGTTCGGATAATCAGGGACGAATACGGAGTACCTCATATTTTTGCTGATAATGAGAAGGCTTTATTCTTCGGACAGGGCTTTGCACAAGCAAACGACCGTCTTTTACAGCTCGCTACTTACCGAATGAATGCTCTTGGCAGATTATCGGAGTTTGATGTACTTTTTGGTTCAAACAGTTTCAATGCAGATTTGACAAGGAGGCAAACTCAATATACTGTTGAAGAATATAAACAATTATTGGAAAATATGCCTCCAAACTTCAAAGATGCTATACATGCATTTGCTGATGGCATTAACAGATATCTTGATTCAATTGAAATTAATCCCGATAAATATCAATATTCTACTTTCGATTTTATAAAAAATCTCGGAATTGTCGTAGAAAAATGGGAACCATACCACAGTGCCGCCATTATGGTTACATTTGCCAGAATTTTCGGTGCAGAAGGAGGAGACGAGTTATACAACTTAATGATTCTTGAGGACTTCGGCGAAGAAGATTTTAATAAATATTTCCCGATAAATGACCCAAAAACCTTTACTACGGTTCAAGATCATGATATCAGTGCAATAGAATTACCGCAATCAATCAATATTGATATCCAATATGACCGCGAGCTCATTAATAATATAAAAAGCCAAAGAGAAAGTGACAGACAAATTCAAAAATCTTTCGGATTGCCTGAGAAGTTTGGCAGTTTTGCAGTCTTGACAGATATGAGTTATAGTAGCGACAATACATCGCTGTTACTTGGTTGTCCGCAAATGGGAGAACCTAATAAGGGGGAGATGGCACCGATTAATGAAGTCGAATTATCATGCCCGGGGTTTCATGTGGGTGGTGTAGCTGCTACGGGTGTTCCATTTGTCATTATTGGCAGAAATGAAAAATTGTCATGGACATTTACATCGGGTTTGGGTGACAATATAGATACTTATATTTCGGAGCTTTACGACGTTAATAATTTAGAATATAAAGTTGCGGATGAAATTCTTAAACCTGAAATAATATTTGATACAATTAAAGTGCAAAAACTCGATGGTATGAACTTATCTTATGAATATATACCGATTACAATCAACAGAACTATATATGGTCCGATTAAAGGTATAAGCCAAAATACGATGCAGATTTACAGCGAAAAAATGTCATTTTGGTTGAAAGAACTTAATATGTTTTACAGCTTATACAGAGCAAACAAAGCAATTACTCGTGATGAATACATAGAGACAATCAAACATAACCCGATGTCGTTTAACGTATTCCTAATTGACGAACATGATGTTTTGAATTTTTATTATTCAGGATTATTCCCGATTAAACCTGAAGGTACTGATCCTCGTTTTCCTTTGTTATCAAACGGACATCAGGAATGGCAGGGCTTCATTGATTTTGAACAATTACCCAAGCAAATTAACCCTCCGAAAGGATATTTTGTCAACTGGAATAATAAACCGGCTAAGGATTGGGATAATGGTGATCGTGTCAGGTGGACTTCAAATAATTACCAAGGGACATTGGTTCTCAATATTTATGATGTCGTTGACGGCAATAATGATTTAAATTATCATACCATGAGGAATATTCCTAATTTAATCAATGGAAGAGGTACTTATGAACAGCTTGTTCAGCATTCAAATAACAGTATCATTAATCAAGTGAATGCACTGCCTCCAGGGCAAAGTGAATTTCAGGGCTTAGACGGTATCGAAAGCAAACATGCAAGCGATCAATGGGAAATGTACTTGAGTGGTAATTTCAAGCAATGGTACTTTGGGAATTTCGGCTCGACTACAATAGACAAAAATATTACTCAATCGCGAGATAGGCTGAAGGTTTCACCGAATCCTTTTGTATTTCAATCAAAAATTGAATTTGAGCTTTTAAACTCTGATTTCGTATTTTTTGAAATATTTGACTCTGAAGGTAATATTGTATATAAAAAAGACTATGGTCATAATCAACCGGGTAACAAAGTAATCTTCTGGAGTGGAGAAGACAACAAGGGGCGGAAATGTTCTGCCGGTGCATATTATTTTAGAATTTACGGCTCAGCTTTTTCCAAAAAAGGTCAGATATTACTCATTAACTAAAACCTTATTCAAACTAAGAGCTGCCTAAAATTTAGATTTCAAAATTGTTAGGCAGCTTCTTTGCTCTGATCTGTGAAATTTTCGGTTAAAGAATCAATCCTTTTTAACTTCTTCAAATTCACCGATTAATTTATTTTTTCGGCAATTATCCCAATTGAAATACTTACCGTTCATTGCAATGTAAACTCCTTTAGGTAAAGTTTGAACAAAAGCTATGGCAGCTCCGAGATTGAATAGTCCGTCTGAACTGCCGAACTTGTATGGAATCATTGCCCCGGTCAGTATGATAGTCTTGTCGGTGACTGTATTAGCAATGACTTTTGCTGTTTCAACCATTGTGTCAGTTCCATGAGTGATGATGATCTTATCATAATCACTCTTTGTACAGTTTGATGCAATGAGTTCTCTGTCCCCATCAGTCATATCGTTACTGTCCATCATCATTAGTGTCCTGATATCTACATGAACTTTGCTTCTGCCAAGCATGAGCATTTCATTTACATGAGTATCTTTGAAGTAAAGTGAACCATTCAGCTCATTATATTCTTTATCGAATGTTCCACCTGTCACATATAATCTAATAGTCATATCAAATTCGTATCAAAGTAAAAAAAATACAAAGATTATTTCAAAAGTAATAAATTAATGTATCATAATTGTCATATTAATAATTTCGATTATAGATAATATTATTAATTTGACTACTTTTGTAATCATTAAAATACATAAGATTATAATTGTTAATTATTTGGAATTGTTATGTTAGACCTAAAATTCATACGAGAAAACATTGAAGCTGTCAGAGAAAATATTAAGAATAAAAATGAGTCTGCTTCAGTAGATTCAATATTAGAGCTTGATGAAAACAGAAGAAAAGTCATCAAAGAGGTTGAATCACTCAAAAATCTCAGGAATGTCGTTACTAAAGAAATTTCTGAATTAAAGAAATCAAAACAGAATGCAGATGATAAAATCATTGCAATGAAGGAGGTTTCCGACAAGATTAAAGATTTGGATGATGAGCTGAGAAAAATTGAAAATGATATTGAAGAATTGGTTCTTCGAATACCGAATATGGTTGGACCAAATGTCAAAGCAGGCAAATCAGCAGATGATAACGATGTAATCAGAACCTGGGGTAATCCCATTACTCAATCTATTAAAATGAACCATATTGAAATAGCCAAGAAACATGATATCATTGATTTCGAAAGAGGTGGTAAAGTCTCCGGTTCGGGCTTTGCTTTTTATAAGGGTAAAGGTGCCAAACTTGAAAGAGCCATGATTAACTTCATGATTGATTATCACATCGAAAAGCATGGTTATACAGAGCTTCTTCCACCATTTATTGTTAATAGAAATTCAATGCACGGTACCGGTCAATTACCAAAAATGGCTGATGATATGTATCATGCAAGTGAAGATGACATGTTCCTTATTCCGACGGCTGAAGTCCCACTGACAAACTTTCACAACAACGAAATGCTTCAAGCATCAGAATTACCTCTAAAGTACTGCGGTTATTCTCCTTGTTTTCGTAGAGAAGCCGGCAGCTACGGAAAAGATGTAAGAGGATTTCTGCGAGTACATCAGTTCAATAAAGTTGAGATGGTCAACTTTGTTAAACCTTCTGATTCTTGGCAGAGACTTGAAGAACTGACTAATGAGGCTGAAGACATAGTAAAAGCTCTCGGATTACACTACAGAGTGCTGAGATTATGTTCAGGTGATACCAGTTTCTCGTCGGCGATGACTTACGATATTGAGGTTTGGTCCCCGGGTGAAGAGAGCTGGCTTGAAGTTTCAAGTTGCTCGAATTTTACCGATTTTCAAGCAAGAAGAGCATCAATAAGATTCAGACCGGAACCTTCTGCAAAACCGGAATTTGTTCATACTTTGAACGGAAGCGGATTAGCAACTTCGAGAATTATGGTCGCCCTACTCGAAACCTACTTAAATGAAGATGGTTCAATTACAATTCCTGAGCCTTTGATACCTTATACAGGTTTTGACAAAATATAACAAAAAAACGGTGTCAGTAGGTCTGACACCGTTTTTCAACATCAAAATTTTACATCTTAATGATTTTTTTGATGATTTTGTCTTCACTTGACTCAACAACCAAAATATAGGTACCGCTGCTTAAAGCAGAAATATCAATGCTTCCGTCAAAAGACTCAGAATATCCTTCTTTTACATTAATTATTTTATTTCCTAATAAATCACTGATATAAATATCATATTGTTGACTATTCACAAATTCAACATGAATATTTACAATATCACTTGAAATGGTCGGAAATACATTCATGTAAGAATAACCGTTTAAGCCTTCAATGATATCGCTTCCATTATCCTTCATCATCGAACCTATCAGCGTCATCTTTCCTGATAACGTGGATTCACATCCTGATTCATTGACAGCTACCACAGTGAACTTGTTGAAGCCCAAGCTTACCTGCCATTCACTCACGAGACGTTCATCCAAAGGTTCAGTACTATTATTGAGAAACCAAGTATAGTGGTAATTTGAGTTATAGTTTAGAATATAATCATTCAGGTCCTTCATGTTGCCGACTCTTTCTCTGACAACTGTCCTCAATGTGACTTGAGGAGATTGCTGTACTTTAACGACTGTGGTGAACTCACCTGTAATATCGTACATTAAATCGGTAACGGTCAGCTTGTAGCTTGTATTTTGATTAACATTCATAACCGTTGGATTTGGGCTGTCGGCATTCATCATGTTTGATGATGGAGTCCATTCATATTTATAAAAGCCTGAACCACCACTAACAGTTTGATTTAAGAATTGATTCAGATTGCAATTGTATGTATCACCGGGATTCAGTTCAACAGATTCACCGCGACATATTGTAAATTCGTTGGGCATGCTGATTTTGATGGGTTTTAAAATACCCATGAAGTCAATAATTCGCTCTAAGAAAACTTCTTTTGTTGAAGGGCAGATATCATCATTTATCTGTCCCAAAGCAACAGACATCATTACTACCCTTTGTCCGAACAATCCACTTGTCTGAACACCAACAGTTCCGTAGCTCTCTTCGATCAACATAGATGAGCCTCCATATATCTGATTTGGAGTAAATTTCTCAACTAAATATCCGTTGGGCTGTGAGGAACTGAAGAAATTCAATCCTTGAGCCAATGAACCACCCGCACCGGATAAATTGGTAAAGTTTACATTCATTGGATTACCTGCTTGTGCTCCGGATAGACCAAACAAAGCTCCAAGTTGGTCTGAGGGCAAGTTAGGTATTACTTGATATGTAAATAGGCTGGAAGCGTCAATAAATAATTTGCCACCCAATTGGAGGTAATTTGATATTGCAGTGAATACATCATTGTTTGCTACGAATTGAGGCTGGTCTGCCATGCTGCCTAAAGTAATGAACACTCCGTTAAAGCCCTTAAATTCAGTAGGCATTTCATTCGTATAAACAACTTCAAATCCTTTTGATTCAAGTGTTTCTGTAATAAATGCTCCACTTTGATACGGGCTTCCCGGATTGTTTTCGTAAACAAGTAATCCGCCTGCAATTACAAAATCCAACTCATCTTCATAGATAACAGTACCGTCAAATTTTTCTACCTGCAGTTTGATTTCTACTATATCAGGCTTAGCGTTTTCTGATATTTTAAGTTTAAAATCACTCAGCGACTTAATATCATCTGCCTTTAAGTTACTCGTTCGGGTCGGGATTAAGGTAGAAACATGTTCATTATCAATAATGATTCTAAATAACAAGCCTCCTGCATCATAGAATTTATTAAAGTTTCTAACGACTACAGATAAATTTGCTTCATCTCCCGGATTGATTAAATCACTTCCGTTTTGATCCAAGATACTACTTGTCATAAATGCAATTTTAGGCTCTCTTGATACTTGTACTCTATTTTCGATTAGAGCTTTGTAAGCATTTATTCGTCCGGAGCCAAGTTTTCCTTCATATCCCGGATTTTGTTGGTCAATTGGGTCGCAAGTTCCTACGATTTGCTTAATAACTTGCTTGTTAGTCCAAGTTGGATGATAAGATTTAACGAGTGCTGCAAGACCGGCTACAAATGGACTTGCCATCGAAGTACCTTGTGCTCTTTTATATATATTCATCGGCATTGAGCTGTTGATTCCTCCGTCAACAAAAGCATCACCACCCGGAGCTGATAAATCCACTTGAACCCCATAAGTCGAATAGTAAGCCTTCGCATCATTAGAAGCAACAGAAGCAACACTTAACACACCGGGGTAAGAGTTAGGGAACATCATTTCATCCTTCCCGGTGTTCCCGGCAGAAGAAATCAGAATTATTCCCGACTCATTCAGGAAACTGAATAGATCTACCATCATCCAAGAGAAAGGACTTCCGCCCCAACTCATGTTGATAACATCAACACCTCTGGTTGCCATATAGTATAAACCTTGTTCGACATTGTATAAAAACTGCTGACCAACCAATGAACTATGTTTCGTAGGTATGAATTTAACATTCCAACTGATTGAAGCTATTCCTTGCGAGTTATTAGTAACACCGGCGGCAATTCCGGCGACATGGGTACCATGAACATTTTGTAGAGAACCGTATGGGTCATTTGCTTGTGAACCATCATAATTATAGAAATTATATCCTACTACATCATCAACATAACCGTTACCGTCGCTGTCTAATCCGTCAACAGCTTCCGGATTAATAACCAGTCTTCCGTTTTGCTCAATGAACAGTTCTTTGTCTCGGTTTGTCCATTCATCATAATTAACTTTTATGTTGGAAAATAGATCAGGGTGATCCCATTGACATCCTGAGTCATGAATGCCTATGACGATTTCAGGTCCGTTTTCCCCCTTATGAATATCCCAAGCTTGTTCTGCACTTACCTGGGGAAGGTGCTGTAAAGTACTCAACAACTCATCGTTCGGAACATCTGTGGTTTCATAGACGTAAGAGTATTCTACATGTTCAACTGTTTCTTCCCTTTCTAAACCACTAATGATTTTATCAAGTGGAGCTTCATCGTTAAACTTGACTTTATAGTATCTGTCGAGTTTGTCAATGGTTTCTTCACTTACTGTTCCGAGTGTATTTTGAAGTTTGGTTAAGTTTTTGATATCCTCAAATGCTTTATTTGCCGTAATAGCGCCAAATGGTTGTAATTTACTGTCCAGTGATGGTATCCCGAAATAAGCTGATGGAGAATTTTTACGAGAATGGGTGTCATCAACTTCATTGATATTCACTTTATCGGAAAGTTTGATTATCAATTCTCCCTTTACGATTAGATTCCCCTTACTGTCTTTACCGATTTCGGGTGTGTTTGATAGTACTATACCTGATTGTAATAGTATCACAATAGCTAACAATGATATAATTCTTATCATCTTAAAGCATCTCCTTAATTATGTTCAAAAAATATTTCTTGTAATAATAAACATAATAAAAGTACTAATTTTTATACGGATAAAAAAAAATATTATCCATATTTAAAAGTTTAAAATAATTAATCTAACATTTTCATTGTGAATAGACTTCTATTCAGGTCGAATTCGGTGATAAATTATTCACTAATAGCTATTTTACACATAAAATATATTCTTATTTAATGATTGAACATCATAGAAAAACTCATAAATAATAAATAATCTATAAGTAAATTTGAGGAATAAATAGGGAAGTGGATATGTTTGAAAAAAAAACTTCCCTTACACAGGGTGTATAAGGGAAGTTCAAAATAATCGGCTGATTGTTATACCCAACCGCGTAATTTACAAGCTTCAGCGACTCTTGATATTGAAATCAAATAAGCAGCATCGCGCATGTAGATATTTCTTGTACGCGCTAAATCACTGACTGCATGATAAGCATGTGTCATCTTCTGATCTAATTTTTCAAGTACTTCTTCTTTTGTCCAGAAGTAATTCATGTTACATTGAACTTGCTCGAAATATGAACAAGTAACACCACCTGCATTAGCCAAGAAATCAGGAACAACCCAGATACCTTTGGATTTAATCACTTCGTCTGCTTCAGGTGTAGTAGGACCGTTAGCACCTTCGACAAGGAATTTTACCGTAGGTTTGATCAAATTAACTGTTGCGGCATTGATTTGGTTTTCCAAAGCAGCAGGAACAATTATATCAACTTCTTGTTCCAACCATGCATCACCCGCCAGGATTTCATATCCAAGCTCACGAGCTTTTTGTTGGTCAACTTCACCGAATCTGTTGGTAATACCAAGCATTTCATCAATATTTATGCCGGTTGATTTTCTGTATGTGATGGCTTTCTTCTCTTTATTATCCCAGCTTGATACCGCAATTACTTTACCACCGTATTGAGTGTAAAGCTCCATAGCGAAACGGCTAACGTTACCAAATCCTTGGAAAGAAGCAGTAGTGTTCTTTACATCAACGTTCTTTTCTTGGAGAGCTTCACGCAATGTGAAGATTACTCCATATCCTGTAGCCTCAGTTCTTCCTAAGGAGCCACCAGAACCTAATGGTTTACCTGTAATTACACCGGGAGCCTTATAGCCGACTATTCTTTCGTATTCATCGAGCATCCAAAGCATGTGTTGTCCGTTGGTCATCACATCAGGTGCCGGTACATCTTGCAATGGTCCAATGTTCTTCGCAACTTGGCGAATATATCCGCGACAAATCGCTTCCTGCTCACGCATAGAAAGATTTCTCGGGTCACAGATTACTCCACCTTTACCGCCTCCTAACGGAATATCAACAACTGCTGTTTTCCAAGTCATCCACATTGATAATGCTCTTACTGTGTCAACTGTTTCTTGAGGATGGAATCTGATTCCACCTTTTGCAGGACCGCGAGCATCATTATGCTGACAACGATAACCGCGAAATACCTTGTATGAACCGTCGTCCATTCTGATTGGAATATTAAAATGATATTCTCTGTCTGGATTTCTGAGCAGCTCGCGTGTTGCTTCATCTAATTGTAATTGTTCTGCAATAGCATCAAACTGTTGTTGAGCCATCTTGAAGGGATTGAATGAGCCTTCTGACATAATTATTTTCCTTTTTTTTGTTAGTCAAAATATGGAATTTCATGACTGAAATTCTTTTTGTTAAATTGTCAAATAACTAACTCAAAATTAATGAATTTATTGATAATATAAAACATAAAAATAAAAAAAAATACATTTTTGCTTCTTTTTTATGTCTTTTTTATAACAATAAATTAGATTAGACTCTAATCAGATTAAGCTAAACAATGAGTAACGCTATATAATACAATTGCTTACCATAAATTCTCATGTCTTCTGCATAAAAATATACATCAGATGAAATTAATCGGAGATACTCTATAAAACGAGTAGAAAATCATTGAAATTCAACTTTGGATTCCTCCCATAATTTGTCCATATCTTCTAAACTCATTTCATTTAAGTTTAATCCTGATTCTCTGGCAATTTTTTCGATGAATTGGAAGCGTTTTTTAAATTTATTATTGGTAAGATGTAATGCTTCTTCAGCGACGATACCCTCATGACGAGCAGCATTTACAATTGCAAATATAAAATCGCCAAGTTCCTGTCTTGCTTTTTCTTTATTACCGGAGCTTAATTCATGTCTAAACTCATTGAGTTCTTCGAAAATTTTATTCCAAACATCATCTTTATCAGACCAGTCGAATCCTATCCTCGAAACCTTATACTGTATTCTTTCAGCTCTCAACAATGCCGGCAGACAATTGGGTACGCCATCAAGGATTGAACTGTCGGCAGACCTTGATTTTTCTTTCATTTTAAGTGATTCCCAATTACGTAATACAGCATGTTCGTCTTTGGCATCTCCATCACCGAAAACATGCGGATGTCTGTGAATCATCTTATCAGATATTCGACTTATAACATCATTAAGATTAAAAGCACCTCTTTGTTCCGCCATAATGGCGTGCATTACAATATGCAAGAGTAAGTCTCCCAATTCCTTAGAAAATTCATAGTCATCTCTTGCATAAATGGCATCTATTGCTTCGTAGGTTTCCTCTATCATGAGTGGTGCTATAGATTCATTGGTTTGCTTTCTGTCCCAAGGACATTCCTCTCGCAGTATTTGGACAATTTTAACAAAATTTTCAAATAATGATACTGCTGAGTCAGGGTTCTTCGGTATAGGTACTGAAATTTTTCTGTCGTTCATCTTAAATAATACTTTATTTATTATACATAAAATAGTTTCACGATATTATCTTTTCCGAATGATTTTTCAGCAAGACCTGCTACAAATACAACAAGACTGCCTGGCTGTATGAAATCAAAGTTATTAAGATGCGGTTTCAAAGAATCGAAATTACTCACAAAATCATGAATATTTTCGATGTATAATGAAGTTGCACCCCATACAAAGTTCAAGCGGCGATGTACATGAGCATCATTTGTAATTGCTATAATTGGAACTTGAGGTCTGTACTTAGCAATTTTCTTTGCTGTAAGTGTTGAATTTGTAAGAGTAATTATGGCAGAAGCTCTCACATTTTCAGCAAGATTACATGCTGCTTTACCTAAGGCATCGGAAATATCTGAATTTTCATTTATTTCATTATTATCTTGATTGTTCCTGCCGAATTTATTTTCGGTTGTTCTGATAATTCTATCCATGTATTCTACCGATTCAAGAGGATACTTACCGGTACCTGTCTCAGCACTCAGCATTACACAATCCGTCCCGTCAATTACAGCATTTGCTATGTCACTTGCTTCGGCTCTACTTGGACGAGGGTTGTATATCATTGATTCTAACATCTGTGTAGCGGTTATTACAGGTTTACCGTATTGATTGCTTCGTTCAATCAACTCCTTTTGAATCAAAGGTACTTCTTCCGGTGGAAGCTCTAAACCTAAGTCGCCTCTGGCAACCATTATTGCGTCTGTTTCGTGCAAGATATCGTTTATTGAGTCAAGTGCCTCAGGTCTTTCTATTTTAGCAATTATCGGAACAGGTCTTCCAAAAATTCTCATAGTAGTTTTGAGTTCGATAATATCTCTGACATTTCTTACAAATGAAAGTGCTACAACATCAATACCGTGAGATAATCCAAATTTTAAATCATCTAAATCTTTCTCGCTTAGTGATGGTGCAGAGAAGCTTACTCCCGGTGCAATAATTCCCTTCCGACTTTTCAGTGCTCCACCTTTTATTATCTTGGTGTAAATTCTTTCTCCGGATATTTTCTCGACTTTTAGGATTAAGTACCCATCATCAAGTAGTAATGTGTCTCCCGTCTTCAAATCATTAGGTAGTTCTTTGTATGATGTTGAAACAATTTCTGAGTTACCAATATCAAGATCTTCTGTCGTGATAATAAGATTTTCACCGTCTTTAATCATGACGGAGTCATTTTCAACATTCTCTATTCTTATTTTCGGACCTTGCAGGTCTTGAAGAATTGCAAGTTGTTTACCTGTGGCAATTGATGCATCTCTAATGTTTTGAATACACTTGGCATGGCTTTCGTGTGTTCCGTGCGAGAAATTCAACCTCGCAATGTCCATTCCTCTGTGGACTAATTCGATTAAATCTTCAGTGGTTTCTGATGCAGGACCTATTGTACAGATTATTTTTGTTTTTCGGGGTGTCATATATATGTAAACATGTTAGACAATATTTTATTAGGAACGATTGATGTTCTGTTGAATTGCAGATATGAGTTTTAGTCATATATTATTGAATTTATTTCTGTTTTGCTCACACTTATTCTATTGTTGTTTTGCAAACCTGTCTGTAATACTCTTTTGCCTTGATATTGCCGAACTCAGCGGATTGCTTCCATGCTTCGCATGCTCCTATTGTGTCTTGAAGATAGTATTTAGCAACACCGAGCTCCAAATATGCTTCATTATAATCAGGAATATTTTTAATTGCTGTGTTGGCTTCCTTAACGATTTCTTCAAAATTACCGATTCTGTTTAACTCATAAATTAAATTTCGATATGCATTTCTAAAATCACTCTTGATGCTGATTGCTGTTTTGTAATCCGCTATGGCTTTTTCCGGATTTCCAAATTTCCCATGAATCGTACCTCTATTAAAATAATATAGTTGGTTACTTGAATCCAATTGAATTGCTTTATCCAGACATCTTATAGAATATTCCTGATTAACACCCTTATTTGAAATTGCTAACCCGAGATTACTATAAGCTGATGCATATTCCGGAAATATTTCCTTAGCTTTTTCAAAATCATCAACTGCTGATTTATTATCTCCGGTATTAGCATAAAATATTCCTCTGTTTAGATATGCCATTGCAGCACTCTCAGGATTATCCTTTATTGCTTTATCATAAAATTTGAACCTGTTTTCATAATTTCCGGTATTTATCACAGAAATTATTCCTAATATGATTAAATATAGTACGATAATTGGTTTGAATGTGTTGTTCCTAATATATTGATTAAGAAGTACCGAAATTGGTACAATAATTCCTATTAACGGAAGATATGCACGATGCTCAAGATAATTATACGCAAAATTACCAAACTCATGGGTATAGAACATTCCGGGCGATGAAAGTAATACAAACCATATTATTCCAAAGTACAAATAAGACTTATCTGCTTTTGAATTTATATATAAATAAATAAACAACATACTTGTCAATATCCCGATAATAGTAGAAATTAATGAATATATCGGAAGTGTTGACAAATTGACCGGTATCAGAAATTTCCCGAATATCTCGGGTAGGAAATATAAATTAGATATATATTCACTGATTCCGAAATTCGTATTTGATAACTCCGTTGTGATTATTGTGTTGCGGAATAATAGATAAGCCAGACTGATTACTATGTAGGATACGGAAAAGATTAATCCTTCTTTTTGAAAAATCACTGCTTTTCTATTTCTAATCAATATGTATATTA
>JBAYPL010000025.1:0-17529 GCA_041677745.1 Kapaibacterium sp. (SeqCode) | reverse complement strand
GAAGGACTTAAAGGGAGCAATAGAGGACTATACTAAAGCTATAACAAATCACGCTAAGGACACAAATTCTTATTATAATCGAGGAATACTTAAATATAAAAGTAAAGATTATAAAGGCGCAATTGAAGATTTTAATAAGACTATCGAACTCGACGCCAAAGATTATTTAAATTATTACAGCAGAGGATTAGCAAAAAAAGCATCTAAGGATTACAAAGGTGCTATTACTGATTTCGATGCAGCTGTCAAAATTAACCCAAAGGACTGTAATGTATTCTTTAACAGAGCAGCAGCAAAGAACAGCCTAAAAGATTACAATGGTGCAATAGACGATTATACTCAATCAATAAAAATCAATCCCAAAGACTGCAATGCTTTTGTAAACAGATCTTTGATCAAATCAGGATTGAAGGATTACAAAGCTGCAATTGAAGACTTGAATGCAGCAATAAAAATTACCCCAAAGGATAAAGAATTATATTCATCTCTTGCGTTTAATTATTTAATGTTGAAAGACAGTAATGAAGCTATTAAAGTGTATGATAAGGCAATTGCCCTTGACCCTAAGAATGCAAAAGCTTACTATGAAAGAGGAATGATAAAAGATAATCGAAATGATTATAAAGGAGCTTCAGAGGACTACTCAAAGGCGATTGAACTCAATCCAAAGTCAGCTTCAGCTTATTCTTCCAGAGCCGCAATCAAATTCAAAAAGAAAGATTATAAAGGAGCTGAAGAAGATTTCGGTAAGGCTATAGAAGCTAATCCTAAAGATCATTTGATGTTGTATAACCGAGGAATAACCAGGAGAGAACTAAAGAAAAATAAAGAAGCTCTTAAAGATTTCGATGCCGCTATTAAATTGCATCCTAAGGATGCTAAGTATTTTCTTGGCAGAGCAAATGCTAAGTATGCTATGAAAGATTATAAGGGTGCAGTAGCGGATTTTACGAATACTCAGAAACTTAATCCTAAAGATTTAAGTGTTCTTCATAATTTCGGTTTGTCAAAATTTTACATGAAAGATTACAAAGGTGCCTTAGAAGATTTTAACAATTATTTGAAAAAATTTCCTAAAGATGTAGATGCCTATAATAACAGAGGAATTACAAAACGTGCGCTGAAAGACTATCAAGGAGCTATAGCTGATTTTAACGAAGCGTTTAAATTGAATTCTAAAAGTAGATTGGCTTTGTTTAACAGAGGTATAATCAAGTCGGATATGAAGGATTACAAAGCTGCTATCGAAGATTATACGGCTGCAATTAAAATCAGTCCAAAAGACATTGATTCATATATTAACAGAGGACTTGCAAAAATCGAATTGAAAGACTACAAAAGTGCTCTCGATGATTTTAATAAAGCTGTAGAACTTAATCCTAAAGATGGTGATGCTCTAAACAACAGAGGAATAGCAAAATATAACCTTGATGATACCAAGGGTGCCTGTGAAGATTGGAAAAAAGCTGGTGCTTTAGGTTCGAAAAACGGAAAAAGCAATCACGAAAACAATTGTAAATAATAATTTATATTCTTTTTGTTCTTATTCGTCTATTAGTTGAAATATTTCAACATAATAAGGATAATAACAAATGAACAAATTTTATAAGATAACTATCATTGCAGTGACTGCTTTGATAATAACATTTACCTGGCAGTCCTGTAATGTTGTAAAAGATATTACAAATACTCTTGCCGATATCGGTAAGCTGACATTTAAGATACAGAACGTTTCTAACATGACGGTCTCCGGCATACGAATATATGATAAAAAGTCCATCAACGATGTATCCGCAGGTGATATTTTGAAGTTGACAAGTTCATTTGCACAAAAGAAATTTCCTGCTGAGTTCACTCTAAATTTGCAAGCGAATAATCCAAATGACGGTTCGGGTAAAACTAAGAGAACTAACGCAATAATACAGTCACTCGATTATCGTTTGATACTCGATGATGTCACAACAATTGCCGGTGATATAGGTAATGAAATTGTTGTTCCCGGCTCAGGACAAGCTACTAATATACCGCTGAATATGGGACTTGATTTATTCCAGTTCTTCGGCAATAGAGGTTATGAGAGCATCGTAAATCTTGCTATGGCTATCGGCGGAGTTTCAGGCACTCCTGCGAAGGTCAAACTAGACATTAGACCTACTGTCAAAACCTCTATAGGTCCCATGAGCTATCCGGGAAGAATTACTGTTGTAAGTCATGAGTGGAAGTAATAGCATTATAAATAAACAATTCTAAAATTTCAAAATAATTGAAAAAAAATGTTTAGTTTTGTATGTATTGTACTTAATAATATGGAAATTTGTATCTAATGAAAAAAGTACTGTTGCCGATAATATTAATTATCAGCTTTGTAAGCTTAAAATCTCAAGATGGTTTACCCGGTTCTAATCAAACGAAAGAACCGGTATCATTTCTTCAAGTTCCAGTTACACTCAAGAATCGTGTTGAGGCATTTTTTGGATTATTGATGAAAGATGAGGTGAAGATTGCTTACGACAATATATTGACAAACAGTCCGATAAGCAGTCAAAAATCGGACATAGACAACTTACTCTCCCAGACTCATCGTGCTTTTGAAGTATATGGTAAATTAAGTGGTTATGAGCCTGTCAATGCCGAGATTGCAACAGAATCATATATTCGCCTAAGGTATCTCGGACTTCACGGGAAATTCCCGGTCAGGTGGATTTTCACATTTTATCGTTCTCCCGAAAAAGATTGGATTGTTACGAATATTAAATTTGATGATTTAAGTGAATACTTCTTCAAAGGGGATTGATTCAAAAAGATCTAATCGAACATTTATTTGTACTTCAATTTATTGTAGTTACATTCAATGATGGTTTAATCAAAGTTTAAGACTGCTGTTTTAGACTTTTTATTAAGTTGGTTGCAACACCGATGAGCTTGAATTCGTCAACTTGACTTACTGTATATGGCTTAAAGTCGGAATTTTCAGAGATTAGAGTAACTCGTCCGCCACTGATGTCAATACGCTTGATAAAGTACCCGTCATTGATGTAAACAGCTCCAATTTCACCACTTGTAGGAATTCTTGAGGAATCCACAATTACCATGTCACCATTATTAATACCTGCACCAATCATTGAGTAGCCGGTAACCGGAAATATGATAACTTTGTCGGGGTTTAGATTATTGCTGATACAGAAAGTTTTGAAATCTCGCGTTTGCTCTTGTGGCTCAATAGGCTTATACAAGCTCCAGAACTCGTTTAAACTGTCATAATCCGTATATTCCACACGAATTATCTCGCGAAGAGGCTCACCCATTACGTCAAAATCTATTTCACATAATTCTGCAAGGCAGTCGTTAAGTGCATTTTCATATAGGTTAGGGTAGAGTAATGAGAACTTCTCAGCTAATCGCATAATCTGGGATTCTGCATACCTATCACCGGCCATACTCCTTGTCATATATTTACGAAGCATAGCATAAGCCTCTTGCTTGCTTGGGACAGAGTTTCCGAGCATCGTTATATATTTAGGGCTGTTTTTTTGAACTGATTTTTCCTGCTGCAAGTTTCAGCTCAATATTTACTAACTTATCTTTATCAATTTCTAATGAAGGCAGTAGTATATCAAGACTCTGCTGGCTAAATTTCCAACCTGACTTGACTTTTATGGCAACTCTTGCTCTGAAATTTTGACCCTCATAATTATCCGCAAATATTGAGCCTTCACCTGAGATTAAATAAACAGGATTGATTCCGCGTTTATACAGTTCGTAAATAACCCTTATTGGCAGACCGGCTCTTCCAAGTTCGTAGTTCGCAATTTTGTCCCGGGTTTCACCGAGAAGAAATGCAAATTGATCAGCAGATAGCTTACCACCTTCATTGAAAATAAAACGAATTTTTTTCAATCTATCGCCGACTTGTTCAGAATAAGATATCATAAAAAAACCATAAAGTTTATAATTTTAAAATTATTTATTTTGCAAATATGTAAATAATACATATTTTTGCTGTTGATATTGCAACGCATAGCGGAGTATATCTCACGATGCGAAAATACATAATTTTTATGACATAATAAAATTAATATTGGAGTTAACATGATGAACGGCTCAAATTTCGACAAGAATATTGTTGACACTAAATTATTAAAAGACCTGATACTTAGTGTCTTAAATCACCTGAACGGGGAGGAAGAATCGGATAACTCTGTAATTCCTGACGAAGAAATTCGTGCTTCTCTCCTGATATTCATTCTGAGGATAATGCTTAAACAATTGACTGAATTGAATTTATGTACAGAAGTCTTATGTGAAGATTTGTGCTATATAATCGAAGATTATATTGACAAGACTTATGTCAGAGACAGCCTAAATGAATTCGATTTCTCATCAATAAATTTTCAATATAATCATTTATCGGAGGATAATTATGAATCACTACACTAATGATGTCGAATATGAAGATTTGACACCGGATATCAGACTCATTGCCGATGTATGCGGTATGGATACTGTTAGAAAAATGCTGCAGCATTTGAGCGGAATGCAATTTTACATTCCGAAGATTACGAGTTTTCAAACGTTTATCAGAAGGTATATTAAACAAAACAGCAGTCGAAGTTTTAAGGAAATTGCATTGGAACTGTGTGTGTCTGAACAATACATAAAATCAGTGAGAAATAAAAGTAAAACAGCGTGATAAAAACATGAAAACTATGACGCTATAAAATATTAAGATTACTAAATGATAAATTCACTGTTATAGGTATATGTTCTAAACATAATTATCATTAAACAAGGAATAATTGTCTGATTATTCGCTTATTTATGATAATGGGTAAATGTGTATCAAATATCGGTTATTAAAGCATAATATATAGCCGAAAAAATCACAATCTGCGATTTAACGTTGTACATGTCAGAAAATGAGTTAAGAATATTGTCGGAATCCGGTAATCGGTATAATTTCAAAATTTGCAGATTACCGGAAAGCTTATTGAAGTAATTGATTTTTACAGAACCACGAGTTTTTCTCGAATTATTGAATTATTGCATATCAATTCTATAAAGTAAACACCGGCTGTTTGCGGTGCGATGACATTATTAATGCCGAAGGAATCGCGAGCAATTGTTCTGCTTACAAAAGTTCCGGTTAAGTCAATGATTCTGACCTCGCTGATGAAATGACTTCCGTCATGGTAGAAACTGATAGGAGACGAGCAGTTGACCGGATTAGGAGCGATTTTTACTATATCCTTGTCGGGCTGTGATACACCTGTGAAGGATTGGTTAATCTTGCATAAAATTTTAGTGTCATCAATACTGATATGCTTGAAAGGAAAGTTCACATTAAAAGTAAATTTCTGATTTCTATTGTTATTATAAACTTTATAAGAGCGTATGACATTCGAATCAACATCTGTGAATATAATGTTGATCGGAGATTCATATAAAGAACGAAATCCGATACCACTCTGAACCTGAGCAACATAAACATCAATGCTTCTGATGTCTTCGACCGGCTCATGAATTTCTGCACTTATCTCATAAATAGGATAACCGGAATCATAAACCCATTGCTCAAAGAACAAATCTAAATCCATGTCGGAAGAACTGATATTTGATTTCAAGAGCTCTATATAATCATGCGTACTGACAGATTTGAACTTATTAGATTCAAATATCTGCTTCATTGTATTGTTAAAATTAATTCTACCCGTGATTTCGGACAGCATGTTATAAACCCATGCAGCTTTATAATAAGTAATATGATTCAAGACAAAAACTTCTTCTTCCGGCACGGCAAATACAGGGTATAGATGTGAATCCGGATGTTTCAGTATCTCAGAAGCGTAGTATTTAAAACGTTCATAGTAATGTGCATCATCGTTGAATACCTGCTCTAACCATAAGGCTTCACACCAGGTTGCTCCACCTTCATTTATCCAAATATCATCCCATGAGGCACAAGTGAGAATATTACCAATCCAGTGATGAGCGACTTCGTGAGCAAGCCCAGATTCATGCTTGTTTTTAAGCCAGTTACGATGAATGGTAGTTATTGTCTGAAATTCCATACCGCCATAGTGATACGGGTCAACAGCGACAGAACCGTACCTGTCAAAGGTATATTCTCCAAACAGTGAAGAATACAGACGAAGCATTGCAGGTTGTGCTCTCAGACTTTGTTCAGCATTGAAGGGATGACCTTCAGATGCTACTTTATCGAGACTCCATACATAATTACCGATTATAACTGTATCTTGAGGATTAGTATGTCTCGAATAATATTGCTCAAAATACACGTATCTTGAAGCGGCAGCATTTATCAAATAAGTAGAAGTCGGGTAATCATGACTAAAGTGATAGGTTCCCAAAGGTACAATTCCGTCGTTTGAAGAAACAGAATCGAGTGTGCCGTTTGAAATAGCAGTGTAGTCCTCCGGTACTGTAATAGAAACTGATATTAGAGCTTTGTCATAAGGCTTATCGTTGCATGGCATCCAATATCTTGCAAGCGAGGGTTGACTCTGTACATAAATTATATGCTCCGAACCGGCAATTATTTCACTGCTTCCTGCGGGATAGTAATAGATTCCGATTCTCTCTTTTCTATTTATGGTATATTTTATATTGATTATTAATGTATCACCAACAGAAAATTCGTTTTCCGACTCGAATATAATACTTTTGTCCTTGACAGTATAATTAATATTTTGAGTGGCATTATTTGAAATTATTGTTACGTCTATGACATTTAAATCCACTGCATCAATTTCAAAACTCTTATGTCCAGCACTGTCAATTTTCATAGTTATTTTTTGCATCGCTTCAACATATAAGCTGTCGGAGCTTGTAGTGTCTTTAGACATGCGAATGTAGTAGTCAGAATAATCAAGTGTGATATCGTATCGCAGCACATCATACACAGCACTCGAGAATGAATTTTGTAGTGTTTCTGAGCTGAAATTGTAATGCATGCCGCAGCAAATTTTGTTACAATCATTTTTCAATGGTACTTCATGAGATTCCTCGTTTATCATAAAATTCGGAATAGCCGAATACAGACTTGTAAGAGCAAATAGATGTAAAATAATGTAAAGTGACTTCATGTCGAGAATTAAATATTGGACAATAAATAAAATGAAAACTTGGAATAAGACATAATATTTTAAAAAAACTCCCGAACTTCAAAAATCCGGGAGTATTTTATTTCTTCATCATAAAATATGAGCTATGCAACAGCGCAATGCTCAATACAATTAAACAAACTCAGCAAATTATCCATTGAGATTTGGTAATATACATTTTTACCTTCTCGTGCGGATTTTAGTATGCACTTGTCTTTAAGTTTGGTCAAATGGTGCGAAACAACCGATTGTTCGACCCTCATTTTCTCCACGATTTCACTGACGCAGAGTCTTTGATTCTTCTCAAGCAGCTCGATTATTTCCAACCTGAGGGGATGTGCTATACATTTTAGTAATTCAGCCATCCTCTCTAACTGTTCAGCTTTAATCTTCCTGTTCATAATAGTTTTAATTGTTAGTTAAAAACTGGTGTTACAAACGTAACAAAAATAATTGAATATATCAACATAAATATAACAATTGCTATGGAATATTGATGATTTTACAATATTTTCATCACAAAAATAACTTATTTGAATATATATACCGCTATAACAAAGGATAGAAAAAAAAGTTTGTTCAAATAACGAATAATTTAATATATTTGTTTTTAACTGTTTACTTCAATATGCAAATATTCTGCATTGATAATATTTGATTTAATATATAATTTATCGCTGTTAATTTCACTAAGTGTATTTTCCGGCTTCATAGATAAAAAGGCAGGCAGTACGGACAAACTCAGTCAGGTATTACAAGGTCTTTTGTTCGGTGTATCAACATTGTTGGGTATGATGTATCCATATATGATGTCAGAGGGAATAATATTTGACGGTAGAACAGTAATGATCAGTATCTGCGGGCTGTTTTTCGGACCATTATCTACTGCTATTGCTGCCACTATAGCGACATTGTACAGATTAATGATTGGTGGTTCAGGCTGGTTGATGGGTACTTTGACAATTGTAGAAGCAGCAGCCATAGGTTTAGCATTTTATTATTTATTGAAAGGGAAAAACAGGATACCGACTAATTGGCAACTTTTTTCAATGGGTTTTCTCGTTCATACGATTATGATAATTCTTATGCTGCTGTTGCCATCCACAGTCAGAAAGGGTACAATCAACACCCTTGCATTTTCAATCTTTACGATATACCCACTCGCTACTATACTCATCGGCAGGGTACTCACAGCTCAACATAAATTCAATTTGTTATTCGAACGACTTCGTGAAAGTGAGAGTAATCTTAAAGCATATTTCGATAATGCTCCTGACGGGATATTTATTGCAGACTCTTCGAAGGCTTTCGTAGATGTGAATAGGGCAGCCTGTGAAATGACCGGATATAGTAGAGATGAGCTAATGAATATGATTACCGATAATATTGTTTTTCCGGATGATATACAGCGAGGTAACAAGCATTTTGAAACTGTTGCCGGCAAAGGCAAGGCTTCAGCTGAATTGAGATATGTAAGAAAAGATTCGGGTATTGGTTGGTTTCAGATTAATGCAGTTAAAATTGATGATAACAGAATGCTCGGTTTTGCTAAAGACATTACTGAGCGTAAAAATATTTATTCGAAAATTGATGACAGCCTTGCAAAATTTCTTACCATTTTCGAGCTTGCACCGGACGCAATGATTATTTATGAGGTTGATTCAGGAGTATATATTGATGCTAATTCAGCATTTTGTTCTTTATTCGGATATACCAAAGATGAAATTATCGGTGCGAATTCAACTGACTTCAATTTCTTTCTTAACAATGAAAGCCGTGCTAAATTATTCGATATACTTATAAACAAGGGCACCTTAAAGAATTATGAATTGGAGATTCTTGACAGATATGGCAACGTAATAAATGCTTTGATATCCGCCTCTCTTGTTACTTTTACAAATAAGAAACATATAATTACTATCATCAGTGATATTACGGAACAAAAGAAGAATGAACGAGAAATTCAAGAAAGTGAGTTAAAATATAGGTCTTTTATTGAAAAATTGCCTGATGGTTTTTACAGAAGTACACCTGAGGGTAAGTTTGTATATGTTAATCAAGCAATGGTGGATATTCTCGGATATGAAAGTTCCGAAGAATTAATGAATATGGATATCATTAACGACCTGTATTTCAGTCCGGAAGAGCGTAATCCTGAGGAAAATACTTATTACACCGATTACGGTTCTTATGAAATTTACAGGGTTAAAAAGAAAGACGGTTCAGAAATTTGGATTGAAGACCATTCCAACTATATCAAAGACGAAAACGGCAATGTTTTGCTACACGAAGGAATATGTCGTGACATATCTGAGAGATTGAATTATGAGAAGGATAAAAAAGAACTGCTGCTAAGAACACAGAAAATCGCCTCACATCTTCCCGGATTTATTTTTCAATGTAAACTAAGTGCGGACGGAATATACTCACTTCCTTATGCCAGTGAAGGTATTAATAAGCTTTTCGGATTAAAGCCTCAAGAAGTACAAGATAATATTGAAAAAGTGATGCCGATTCTATTACCTGAAGAAGTTGATTTTATTTTTTCTAATATCGAAAAATCTTCAAATACACTTACCATCATGAATTTTGAATTCCGAGTTAAGCATAAAAGCGGTAAAATAATCTGGGTTGAAGTATATGCAACCCCGGAAAAATCAGAGGATGGTACTGTTATTTGGCATGGATATGTTTCCGATATTGTTGAAAGGAAAAAATTTGAAGAAACATTAAAAGAAAATCAAGCATCACTAAATTTTGCTCAAGAAATAGCAAAAATGGGTTCATGGGAATATAACTTCGAAAAAGATATTTTGAAATGGTCTGACAACTACTTCAGACTCTTAGGATATGAACCCGGAGCATTCCAGCCGGATATGGGCTTCTTTCTTAGCAGATTATATCCGGAAGATTATGATTTCGTTCTCAATATCATCAGTAATTACAGTATTGAACCATCTAACGGCGAAATCGAGTTTAGAATAGTTATGCCGGATAACAGTATTAAATGGATAAAGAATACTTATCACCCGGTGTTTGCGAACGGAAAACTGAAGATGTTGAGAGGTGTAAATATTGATATTACAGAAATGAAATATGCTTTCAGAAACCTTAACAAATTGTCCAGAGCAATTGAGCAAAGTCCCTTAACTATAGTGATAACAGACCCGGACGGCATCATTGAATATGTAAATCCTAAGTTTACTGAAATATCGGGCTATCAATCAGATGAAGTAATAGGCAAGAAAACCAATATTCTTAAATCAGACCTAATGCCTAACGAATTTTATGAGCGTATGTGGTCAACTCTCATCAGCAGGAAAGTATGGCATTCTGAAATTCAAAATAAAAAGAAGTCCGGAGAATTACACTGGGAATCAATTGTTATTGCTCCTGTAACCGATGAGCAAAATAAAATAATCAATTACATCGCTTTAAAGGAGGATATCAGTGAAAAAATTCGATTGATGGATGAGCTAATCGGTGCAAAAGAGAAAGCTGAAGAAAGTGACAGGCTGAAATCTGCATTTCTTGCCAATATGAGCCACGAAATACGTACTCCTATGAACGGTATCATCGGTTTCTCGAGGATGTTGAGTACACCGAATCTGACTGATGAAGAGCTTAATGAATATGTTACTGTTCTTAATTTAAGTTGTAACAGACTCCTGAATACTGTTAACGATATATTAGATATCAGCAAGATTGATGTTGACCAAATGGAACTTAAGCTTGAATACTTCACAGTGAATGAACTCATTGAAGAGCTGAATGGCTTTTACAAAGACATTTTTAAAAATAAAGGCATCAATTTTACAATTATTAATAAATTAAGTGCTGATTATAGATTCCTTGGTGATGAGCAGAGAATATATCAGATTTTAAACAATCTGCTATCGAATGCGGAAAAGTTTACCAATCGTGGAAGTGTTACCATGAGTTGTGAATTAGACCGCGAAAATTCTTTGATATTTAAAATTAAGGACACCGGAATAGGTATTTCTTCAAAAGCACAAAACTTGATTTTCGGCAGATTTTATCAAGAAAATACTTCACTTGACAGAGGCTATGAAGGAAGCGGTTTAGGCCTTGCAATATGCAAAGGCTTAGTTGAGATGATGAATGGAGAAATTTCCGTCAATAGTATTCAGGGTAAAGGCTCTGAATTTATACTGCTTCTGCCTTCTATCAATCAAGTTCATCAAAATGAATATCCATCAATTTAAAATTTTCCCAAGTTCTGTAATCAAAATGCCACCATTCGGTAGGATATACAGTAAAACCGAATTCTTTCATAACTTCAATTAAGAGATTCCTATTCTTAGCTGCTTCATTGCTGATATCCGAATAATCAGGATGAGCTTTCTCCGAGAAATCATCAAACATAGTGGGTACATCAACTTCTTCTAAGTTGCTCAATTTAGCTAAAGAGACATCAACGGCACAAGCACGATTATGACGTGAACCGAATTTCGGGTTCGCAACAAAATTAGTGTCCGGATAAACTTCAAAGAATTTCAAACTTGCAGAATACGGTCTGTATGCATCACGGATTATCAGGGTATATCCAATAGAATTCAAACGGTCATTTACTTTTTTTAAAGCAAGAGCAGCAGGCTTTCTCAAATATGCTTCAGGAGAATCATATATCTGTTTTCCGGTGAAATTATTAGTACCGGCATAAACAATATCGAATACTGCATTCGGAATAATCTCCTTCAAATCAAGCATTGCATTATCCGGATTTTCAATAACACTTTGCTTATATTCAGCAGGGGAAGATATTAAGTCAAGATTATACGGATTGCGTTGATTATCATTAGATACTGAATTATCGAAATGTAATAATAACAGAACTGTAAAGAATAACAGCCGAGTTAATTTGAATTTCATAATTTATTCAAGAAAAAAATTTACAAAATCAACCAATTAGTTAACGAATTATACATTTGAAAATTATTTACGCTTGTAATGTCTTGATTTATAAACCATGTAAATGCCAGACAGAATAAATGGTATGCTTAATATTTGTCCCATTCTCAATGGAATATCTGCTTCGAAGTCAGCCTGATAAGATTTCATGAACTCAAGAACAAACCTTGCTCCGAAAACAAGAATCAAAAACAAACCAAATGTAAGTCCTTGCGGGAGTTCAGATCTATATTTTCTGTAAGTAAGCATCAATAATGAAAAGATAATCAGATATGAAAATGATTCGTAAAGCTGTACGGGGTGGCGGGGTACATTATCTATCCGTTCAAATACTACTGCCAAAGGGAAGTCGGTAGGAATTCCGTAAATCTCTGAATTGAAGAAGTTGCCGAGCCTGATAAAGAAGCCGGCTAAAGCGACTACCAGGACAATCCTGTCCAAAACCCATAATGCACTTATATCTTTGTACTTCCGAGAATAGAAAATCAAACCGAGAATAATAGCAATACCTGCCCCGTGGCTTGCAAGACCACCTTCCCAAACATATAGAATTTTTATTGGATTAGCAAGATAAATCTCCGGCTCATAGAACAAACAATGCCCTAATCTTGCACCTGCAACAGTAGTTATAATCATCACAAGGGCTAGGTAGTCAAGTTGTTTAATGGTTTTACCTTCCGACAGAAAAATATTCTGCATAATCTGGTATCCGACTACAAAACCGGCCGCAAACAATAGACCGTACCATCTGATAGTCAGTGAGCCGAAACTGATTATTTCGGGTGAAACATTCCAATGTAGCGCAGCTAACAAATCCATCAGTTCAAACTCCTTTTGTGAGTTTCTTCATCCAGAGAATTTGCCCCCCATAAAAGTTTATTCCTCAGAATATCATAGTATGAGCTGTCCTGTGGTTTAATCAGTTTAACTCTTTCATCAGAAAGCTTAAATTTAATAATATCACCTGTTTTGATTTCGCTCAGAGTAATTCCGTCAGCAACAAGAATAGCCTCACCACCGGCATAAGTAACACCGAAAGTAACTTCGTTGGTATCCGGGATTACAAGCGGTCTTAGTGTCAAGGTATGCGGCGAAATAGGAGTAATACACAGAACTTTGGCAGACGGTGCTATAATCGGACCGGAGCATGATAGAGAATATGCTGTTGAACCGGTGGGAGTCGTCAATACAATACCGTCGGCTCTGTAATCACCTACACAATGTTCATTGGAATAGACAGCAACATTAATCATTTGTGATGAATTTCTTTTTTCCAGCACGAAGTCATTTAGAGCGTAGTGTGTTATACCTTTAAAAGTCGTTTCAATTACTGCTCTGTCAACAAGTCTGAAATTACCGTTAATAACCGCAGCAATGTTTTCCTCGATTTTCTCGACCGAGTATTCGGCTAAAAATCCGAGTTTCCCAACATTAAAACCCATGATAGGGACATCGCACATCAGCATTTCCCTAGCAGCCGTGAGAAGTGTACCATCGCCGCCGAAAGAAATAACCACATCGGCAATTTTATCGAAGTCACAGACTCGTGATATTGTTACGGAGCCGGTGATATGATTCGGCAAATGAGGCTCGAGTGATGGTTGCACAATACATTCGACACCCAAGTTGACCAAAATCTCTGCTGCTCTGCAAGCATATTTGACTGCTTCAGCCTTATCTGTGTTTTCGTAAATTGCTATATTTTTCATTTTTCTTCGATATTAAAATACATTAAAATAACAAAATCAATATCCGAAAGATTTCAGTCGGCTCTTGCTGTCACGCCAGTTGGAGCGTACTTTCACAAATAATTCGAGAAACACACCCTGCTGAAGAAATTCTTCTATCATCACACGAGAGCGTTCACCGATTTCCTTGATTAACTTTCCGCCGCTGCCGATAATAATTCGTTTTTGTGAATCACGTTCTACAATGATTTCAGCATGTATATACCATTTACCGACTTCTCTTTCTTTGAATTCCAGAATTGACACTTCCGTAGAATAGGGAAGCTCTTCCTTAGTCAACATAAAAATATTCTCTCGGATCAACTCGGCAGCAAAAAATCTTTCATTCTGAGTTGATAATAATTCAGCATCGTAGTAAAAATCATGTTCGGGTAGATATTTTTCAATTGTAGTAATCAATTCATCTACATTCATGTTTTTTAAAGCAGAAATCGGAACTATTTCCTTAAACATCATAGACTCGGATAAATCTGCAATGACCGGCAGGATTTCCTTCCTGTCTTTAAGTGTGTCCGTCATGTTGACAGCAGCAATAACAGGTTTTCCCGAATTATTGATAATATCTTTCAAAGCCGAATCAATACCATGTATTGAATAATGTTTCAAGTCAATCAAAGCAACAATTACATCTGACTCGCTGACGGCACCGTCAACATACTCCATCATAATCTGTTGCATTGTATATTTCGGATTTAATATTCCGGGAGTATCTAAGAATACAATCTGTGTATCATCTTGAGTATGTATCCCGAGAATTCTCTTCCTCGTGGTTTGAGGCTTTGGTGTTACTATTGAAAGTTTTGTACCTAAAATTGCATTAAGCAGTGTAGATTTTCCTGAATTCGGTTTACCGACAATAGCAACAAATCCGGCTTTTGTTTTGTTTTCTCTCATTTTTCTGTATCGGCTGTATTCTTGCCGAAAAATTTAATCAAGCCGAAAGGAATAATTACACAATACCCGATTAACAGTAAAGTCGGAGCAACATTTACCGCAAAAAAGTTATTCCACTTACCGTCTGTAACAGCAGGTGTTTCGGTGATTCCGGTAGCCATGAGTGCATACCCGACTAATATCGTACCCAAGCCGATAAGCAAAATAACATAATTCTGCTTGACAAGCGGTAAATTCCATTCAACAGCACTGTGTTGCGACTTTTTTGTAGCTTTAGCCATAATTAAATAATCTGAAATATAATTGTAACAAAGTTCAAATATAATAAATTAATTCCACTGTATTGACGAAGTAAGTTAAAAATAAGTTCTAATCAATCCCGTAAATCTTAATTGCGGGTATTTCCGGAAGAAGTCTGTGATAATAAAGCAGCTCAAGCGTCTGTGACAATGCCGACTTAGTTTCATCAGTCCAACGTGTAAGAATCCTTCCTTGTCTTTCTTCGGGAGTATCGTCATCACTATTGAAAATCGCAGATTCATCAGGCAGAATTTCCGAAGTAAAAAGTCGTGTAAGTTCTTCTACTTCTTTGGGTTCTTCTTCGTTACGTGCGACCCAAACACCGAGCAGTAAGGGTATTTCGAAAGTTTCAAACCAATCTTCGCTAATATCCATGGAAGACAGTGACCTGTCATTTCCATAATCCATTACAACAGCGTTTGTTTCGAGGAGTTCGGCTGCCGTACCTTTAGCTTTCTCAAACTCTGCATGTATATCATATCGTTCTGAGAGGAGAATTTTTCCGATTTTCATCATGAAATCATCAGGATTAGGACAGGCTATCTTGTCAATTGTACTTAGTCCCGACTTGAAATATAATGAGGCTTTTGCACTATAGCCGACAATCCCTGCGGTGTGTGTCGGTATTATCCTGAAATCGGCATTTTTGACGCCCAGACCGTATCCGTAAGGAGTCATCAGCGTCAATGAAGCTCTGTTTAACAATGTATGCTCAATACAGGTTTTTTCATCAATCCGTATTAACTCGAAATTTCTTTCTTTGCAAACATTTTCGATATTACATATAATATCAGGATATTGAAAATTGTTCGGTACGTAAATTCTTTGTTTCATTTTTTCTTGACTCTTGGTGGTTTATATTTATTAAAATTATAAAGATTGATGACAATTTGAAATTATATAATGATAATTTACTCTCAATAGAGCCCTCTGAAATAATACTCGACGACAGCTTCATTGTTTACTTCGACTTGAACGGTTCCTTTCTCAACCATTTCATCAAGGATTTCCTTAGACCGGTCAATTGTGAAATGAGTGTTTCCGGCAAGTTTGTTAACCGTGAGCTTGCCATTATTAGCTGAGGCAAGATTTAATACAATATCTTCAATCGAATTTTGTTCGATTATTTTTATTCTTTTATCGGTGTTTTTATATAGGAAATATCCTCCCAGAACAGGGGGTAAAAATATTATAAGTGTGCCGAGCTCAGCCATAATAATATCATTTGAGAAAAGGCCTCCTACAATGCCTAAGCCCATTAAAGTACCGAACCCACCGGTTACAATTTTACCCAATAAGCGAAGTGTCTTTAGTTTTTTCTTATCAGAATTCATTTCTTTGTTCCTGATATTTCATAAAATGTAAAAATATAAAAAAAATCATACTTCCCGTAAACTTTATTTAATTTTACAAAAAAAAATCTTTTAATGAAACGATTGCCGAATATAAGCACTCATCAATGTAGGAGCACCTGTAATATAATAAAAAAAAATGTATTATTAGGATTAAGATTTGTTAAATTTGATTATGTTTTATTATCTTTGAATAATGTGAATTTACAAACTAAATTTTTACTTAAAAAGTATTTTGTTTTAAATTATTTCACGAGACAATAATAATACGGAGAATTTATGCAAATTATGAATGAACATTTCGCACTCGAAAGCCCGATTGTAACACTGACGGGTAAAGCAAAAGAAGATTGGACACGTGAAGACTTGATACAAGTTATTCTCGAAAAGCAAATCGAGAGAATCACCTTCAATTATACAGGTATTGACGGCAAAATAAAAGAATTGAAAATACCTGTAACAAGTCGCAGACAAGCTGAATTAATACTTGCCGAGGGTGAACGCTGTGACGGTTCGTCTTTATTCAAAGGCATGGTTGACCCAGGTAAATCTGACCTATATGTAGTGCCGGTCTATAAGACAGCATTTTTGAATCCATTTGACGATAAAAGTTTAAATATCATCTGTCGTTTCATTGACAGAGCAGGTAATCTTGCCGATTTTGCACCGGACAATATATTGCATAAGGCATCACAGTCTTTTACTGCTAAGACTGGTCTTGAGATTCACTCACTCGGTGAGTTGGAATTTTATTTGATAGGAAATATTCCGAACCAGACATACACACTGCCAAAACAACGCGGCTATCATGCAGCGTCGCCGTTTATCAAGACCGGAGATATTCTAAATGAAATGATGCGATATATGTCGCAAATCACCGGAAACATAAAGTACGCACACAGTGAAGTTGGCTTTATACAATCTATAGAAAGTGATTTTACGGAATTGAAAGGAAAAACTGCCGAACAGGTTGAAATCGAATTTTTACCTACACCAATAGATGAAGCTGCAGATATAGTGGTGCTCGCAAGTTGGGTAATCAGGAATGTAGCATATCGTCACGGATTTTTGGCGACATTCTTTCCAAAGCTTGATTTTGAACATGCAGGAAGCGGATTACACTTCCATAATGCACTGCTTCGTAATGGTAGAAACATAATGACCGACGACAAAGGAGAATTG
>JBAYPL010000024.1:0-17664 GCA_041677745.1 Kapaibacterium sp. (SeqCode) | reverse complement strand
TGACGCTTTAGCGAAAGGTTTGAAATAACAACTTAAATGAATATTACCTACATGACTTTCCCAATGTCTGTTTCTGAACCCGTGAAATTTCTTACCTGAACCTGCAATACAAATTGTGTTATTGCTCAGAGCAGTTCTATTGCCGCAAAGCCTAAGAATTTGGTCAAACTGGGAATCTTCTGCGAACTCAGTTATATAGGCATATTTCCAAAATGATATATCTGAATTATAACTATAAATATCACCTTTGAGAAAAGTTTGTTCAGCTTCTCTATAGAACGGTGTTCCATGCTTATTTACGGTATCTTCGGTTGCGAAATATGATTTTGAAAATTCCGGGCTGTCAGTAACAATTATCATTGATATCAAAAGCTTTAAAGTGATGCAATTCTTGAATCTCGGCGTTGCTTGGCAAGCTGTCTCAAATCAACCACCCTGTCAACCTCGTCAACAATTTCTACGCCAAGAATTGTTTCAAGGACATCTTCCATAGTTATCAATCCTTCGATACCGCCGTATTCATCAACGACCATCAAGATATGCTGTCTTCGGTTCAAAAATCTGTCGAGGGCTTCATCAAGCTCCGCATTCTCGGGAATGAAATAAATTTCTCTGATGAAGTCTCTGATTTTCATGTTGCCCTTGCCTTTTAATGCAGCAAGAAGGACATCTTTCGTCATGACATAACCGATTATTCCGTCATCAACCGAGTCACCTTCCCAAATAGGAAATCTCGAGTACATCTGAAGTTCTGACATAGTTCTGACTTCATCAACAGTCTTATCGGCTGAGCAAGAAAAAATAACGGTTCTGGGTGTCATTACATCTGAAACAAGCACATCACTGAAGTGAATGATATTTTTTAATATCCTGTACTCCCTCGACTCTATTGCACCTTCTTCATGAGCTGATTCGACAAGTTCTGAAATTTCCTCACGGCTTTCCTCAGCGTTTGGAGTACCTTTTATCGGTTTGTTCATTAGTATGATAAGAAGAGTAACAGGCTTTAAAAGCATACATAGTATGTAAATAGGGATATTCAATTGTACTGCAAGTGCATCGGCAAATCTAATACCTACAGACTGGAAGAAAAAACGTAACAGTAATACGATTGCGATAAATCCGACACTTACCGAGACATAGACAATCATGAGTGCAGAGCCGAAAAATATTTCATGCAGAACTGCTTTTGACAATACTGCAAATGACACCGTGTAACTAATCAATTCTAATATGATGAACGCATTTACAAGTTCATCGAAATCATTTTTCAAATCCCTTAATCTTTGGGCTGCTTTATAATTGTCCTCAATTAATGAATTTATGGTTTCTTGCGACATATAATATATCACTGCTGAGAACATAGGACATATTATTCCTGTTAAAAGAAATAGAATACTAAGGGGTATATCCATTGCGGAAGAATTGCTCCGCCATTTGTTTAACAAAATATTAACTTTAAAAATAACATAATTTTTCTTAATTTGCAAATAATTTTTGTTAAGTTTTTGATATTATTATGAAGTCCTGACTCTGCATCGAGTTTATAAACTTATGGGGTAAAAAGATTAAACAAGCTGAATGCAGTAACTTGCTAAAGTACAAATAAAAGTATAAGAGTAAGCAAGGCAATACCTATCGAAATATAGGCAATTGTATTTGCTAATGTTGTTTTATTTCGCAGTTCAGAGATTTGTGATTGTAGTTTTTTAATCAGCACATCACTGCTACTAACACCTGTTGTTGTTATTGTCTGTGGAACAGTTGAGTGTTTATCTTGATTTACTGGAGAAAATCTATCAATTGTTTTATCTAAGGATTCTATTTTGTTACGAATTACTTCAAAATTTTCTTCAATATTGTTAACTTTTTCGTTAAGTTCATTTTTAAATCGGACCAAAGTCGTGATATTTTCTTTATCACCTAAGGGGTAATTTTCTTGTTCAGAAAGATTTCTTCTTGTCTTGTCGAATTCATCAAGAACTTTCTTGATATCGCTCTTGTATTTTTCTTGGAAAGCAAAGTAAATTTCATCATTATTTATAATTTTACCTTCAATTAATCTGAGTTTATTATTAATTTTATCCTCAAACTTGTGATTTTGAGATTTTAGAGTATCGTCAATTTTGTCTAAATAAACACTGATAAACTCATCAACCTTAGAATTTGCAGAATTTTTAATATCCTGAATTTTTTCATTGAAATCATCAGATCCTTTTTTCAGCATAGAATACTGTGATTCGAGTGAAGTTTGTATTGACTTGATTGATTCGAGAGCTGAAAAATATGAATCCTGCAATTGTTTTAAATCTTTTAGTTCCGAGTATTTCCGACTAATCTTAGAGTTTTCCACTTTCAGGATTTTTGTTAAATCATCATATTTCTGTCGCAACTGGAACATTTCATTTCCTGTTGACACATAAATCTCGTCATAGAGAGATTTTAGTTCTTTGATATACCTCTCGTACTCACTTCTGTGGTAGTCCAAAAGTTCAAATGCTTCCGAATATTTGATAGCCTGATTTTTGATAGTCTCGAAGAGGCCTTTTATCTCAGGTCTTAAAGCTTTTGTGTCCTGCATGTCTCAGTATATTCGATAAAAAAACTTAGGCTTTCGCAAATTGATTCAAGATAATAAAATTCCAAATTTTCGTTAGCTGAATCGGCATATTTGTAGTAAGCATTATAAATTCTGTCTTTGAAATCCTCGTCAGAAGATAACTTGTGTCTAAAGAACACTTCTAAATAATCATCCAGCAAGCCGCTTTCCGCTAGCTCGTCAATGTATGTCTTTGGCTGAATCTTCTCTTGAACATTCAGCAGACTCTTTAATTTTGTAAGTTCAAAAGTGCTCATATAGTCGAATCTTATTGAAATATCGTCAGTTTACTTCGGAAACTTTATAAAGTATTTGATTATTTGTACAAATATAATAAAATTTCAAAGAATTATACATCAATAATATTAGAAAACATGATATTAAGTACTGATAAAATCAGTATATTACCTTTTTATGCTCAAAAACTCGTTAAAAGTTTATATTTTTGCATAGACATTAATTTTTTTAGTGACAGAAATTAATCATAATATGATGAGAAAAACTTACTTATTTATAGCGATATTGTTGTTGTCATCACTTACAGCCTTTAAATTAGAAAGTAAGGATAATGAACAAATTGTTATACTTGTTTCATTGGATGGTTTCAGATGGGATTATCCTGACAGGGGATATTCACCAAAATTAAAGGAAATTGAAGAGCAGGGGGTTCGTGCCCTTACATTACAGCCACAGTTTCCCAGTATGACATTTCCGAATCATTATTCCATCATCACCGGATTAGTACCGGAGAAGCATGGAATCATAGCAAATTATTTCTTGAATCCAATCACCGGTGATACATTCTCACTCAGACATGCACATGTGTCTCAATCTAAATGGTACAAAGGAGAAGCATTCTGGGAAACTGCACGCAGGTACGGCATAAAGACTGCAGCATATTTTTGGCCCGGCTCTGAAATGGATTTAGAATACAGAAGACCCGATTATTTTGAATCTTACGAGCATGAAAGACCTTATCGAACGAGAGTAGCAGGTGTCATTGAATGGTTGAAATTACCTGATTCACTAATGCCGAGATTTATCATGCTTTATTTTGATGAGACAGACAGTAAGGCTCATAGTTATGGTACTGATTCAAAAGAACTAAACCAGGGTATTACACGTGTTGACAGTATGATTGCGTTGTTAGATAGCGGCATAAAGGATTTGGGCTTAAGCGAGCGAGTAAATTTGATAATACTGTCTGACCATGGTATGGCTGACATATCTTCAGAAAGGATTATAAATCTGAACGATTTGATTGGAAATAACAGTAAACCTTCGGTTTATAATTACAGTACTATGGCTATGATTGATACTCATAAAGATTCCGTCGGAATATTATATTCTCGGCTTAAAAATAATGAAAATAGATTTAAAGTTTATAAGAAAGATGAAATAACAGAGCGCTACAGATACAAAAATCATCCATATTTGCCGGAAATATTGCTGATAGCAGACAATGGTTGGCAGTTTGTTCAAAACAATCAGACGAGTAAAGATCGTTTAGCTGCACATGGTTACGATAACAAGGTATTGGATATGCAAGGCATCTTTTTTGCAAAAGGACCTGCATTTAAAAAGAATTATAAATGCAACACGTTAAATAACATTGATATTTACCCGCTGTTATGTAAACTGTTCGATATCGAACCGCTTAATAATATTGACGGTAATCTTTTGAATATAATACATGTACTTGAAGAATGATTATGGCATATTGTGCTAATATAATTTAGTTTGTATATAACACGGACAACGATTTGAAAAAATATATATTTATTTATATCATCGCCTTTACACTTAGGACAGAGGCTTTCGATAAAATTCTAATTGACAATGATGTTTACAAAATCATTGACAGTAGTATGAATATCCTTGACATGAAATATTCGGATTTATGGTTGCCGCACGATTACACAAGTATTGACAGGTACAGACTAAACTGTGTCAATGATATGTTCTCGAATGTGATTTATACTAATGAGTTTACACTAAGTATGTCGGAAATGTTAAAGAATACCGATGACCCTCTGAATGTAGAAAATCTTCAAGAAATTGCAAACCTAATAAATGTAAGAAAATCTGAAATTATAGAATATGATGACTTCATGGCTAATGTGTTGATAAACAGCTATACCGGAGTCAATATTGACAGCGTGTTCTCTTATCCTGCCTCATTGATAGTTAAACAATACCTCATTCCGTTAATCAAAGCCCTTGCTTTAGTTGACAAAGATGATTTAATAGTAAATAATCAAGAAAATAAATTTTTACAGAAATATGCCGATTCTCTTTTATATAATGATGTAAAATCCGATGAGCCTTATTCATTCCAAAATGAAACAAAACGTTTGAACGATTCTTCGAAAATATTTTTTAGTATAGCACACAAGTATAATTCATCATTGATATATAATACTGGTTTATCACTATACAGATATTATTTGAAACTGAATAATCTGACGAAGGCAAATTTCGAAGAGCTAAAATCAGGTATAGAATCTCGAACTGTCAAAACCAAATTGGGTATGATAGGTATCGGAGGAACCGGAAATGATACTTATGAGGGTAATTATATTCTCATAATAGATTTAGGCGGGAACGACAAGTATATTTTAGAAGAGACAAATAAGAATCTGTCACTGCTTACACCAATAAAAATTATTGCTGACCTGTCAGGAAACGATACTTATATTGGTGGTGATTACTCTTTGGGTGGAGCATATTTCGGTATCAATTTGTTATTTGACTATTCAGGTGACGACAATTATACCGGTGGAAATATTTCACTCGGCAGTGCAAATTTTGGAGTCGGTATTTTACACGATTTTGAAGGTAATGACACATATACGGGAAAAAATTTATCTCAGGGTGCTGCCGCATTCGGAATAGGAATTTTATACGATAAGTCCGGCAATGATGTTTATAATTCTCACTCATACAGTCAGGGTTTTGGATTTACTGCCGGGATAGGAATACTTGCCGACAAGAAAGGAAATGATAATTATCTATCATCAAGTATTTCGAAAGATGCTTTGAGATACAGTGACAGGTTCCTCTCATTCTGTCAAGGGGCTGCCCTGGGGTATAGACCTTTGGCAAGTGGCGGATTGGGACTGTTGTTTGACTACGATGGTAACGATAATTACACTGCTGATATATACGCACAGGGCACAGGTTATTGGTATTCATGCGGAGGAATTGTTGATTATTCGGGTAATGACAGATACCAGGCACATCAATATGCTCAAGGCAGTGGAGTACATTTTGCTTTTGGTTCATTAATAGATTTGAAGGGCAGTGATATATTTACTGCCGGAAGCGTATCCCAAGGATGCGGTCACGATTTCGCTTACGGAGCTCTGTTCAGTTTGTCAGGAAACGATAGATATTCAGCTGATGGTTTGTCACTCGGTGGAGGAAATGCTAACGCAATATCGCTATTCCTCGATAGAGCCGGCGACGATTCGTACATGGTTGTTAATAAAAGTAATTCAATGGGATACTCAGACTTTAGACGCTCAATGGGTATGATTGGAGTGTTCATTGATTCGCACGGTACGGACTCGTATTGCGACACTCTGAAAAATAATCAAGTTAATCATAAATCAACATACGGATTATGCTTGGATATCAGCCTTCCGACAGGTACACCCGTGAATACATCTGTAAAAAAATCAGAAGAGAATTTTAAGCTTCCTGCGGATTCAAAAAAATTATTTATAATCGCTTCCAATCAACTTGATGCATATCAAGATTTTGTTGTTCCCGCAAGGGATGCCTTAGCCGAGCAAGGTGAAAATACGATTAAAGTAATAAAGGATAATCTTCATTCGACAAATCCCAGGACTTACCAAGCTATTGAACAAATTTTAACAAAAATGTCAGAATTAGGTAAGTACGACTATTTTGACGATTTCTCTGAGTATTTAAGTTCCGATAACAGAGATTTATTCAGTTTGTTTTCAAGGATTTATTCTAAATCGTATCCGGGTAGATCATACAAACTAATAGAAAGAAGACGGAACTCGAAAGATTGGAGAATTAGAGAAATTGCACTTCACTCACTTGTGGACATCAAGGATTCAATCAATATTGATGTAATCAAAGATTTGCTTAATGACGAGCATCCTTTTGTCAGAGCCAGAGCTGCTTATTTGACGGGATTTATCAAAAATAAAGGTTATTTGGAAACTCTAAGGGCTGCTTTTATTGACGAGCAACAAGTTGTGAAATATTCTGCTTATCAAGGTGTTTTAAGAGGTCTGAATCCCGATATTGAGTTTGCTGAGGATTTGTTAGCGGAAGAAAATTCTCTGTTTGCAAGAAAAATGCTCATTGGAGTATTCGAAAAAGCTGAACTTAATGACAAAGAATTAAAGAAAATTTTAGGCTTATTGTCTAATCAGGAGTTATCGGTAAGAAAAAGTTTTTACGAGAAAATTGTCGCATCTTCAAGAACATATTGGAAGAAGAAACTGAGTCTCATATTAAAATCAGAGACTGAACAATCATTAAAGGATATTTTTAAAAATGAAAAATAAAAATTTGCTTGTGCTTTCGGCTCCCAGTGGAGGAGGTAAATCTACAATAGCCGCAGAGCTTATGAAAAAATTCCCCAAATTGAAATTTTCCGTTTCTGCCACTACACGCGGTATGAGAAAGGGTGAGAAAGAGGGAGTAAATTATTATTATCTGAGTAATGAAGATTTTGAAAACAGGATAAATACTAATCAATTCATCGAGAGTGAAGAGATTTTTGGAAATCGTTACGGTACTTTGAAATGTGTGGTTGATGATGCTATAATAAATAATAATTACTTGATATTCGATATAGATGTCAAGGGTGCTTTGTCCATTAAGTCACATTATCCAGAAAATTCATTATTGATATTTATTGCCCCACCCGGAATGGAAGCTCTTGAACACAGACTACGCAGCCGCAGTACTGAAACAGAAGAACAAATCAGGACAAGAATTGACAGAGCCGAATTAGAGCTATCATATCAAGATAAATTTGACTTCGTAGTGATTAATGATGATCTTGGGAAAGCTGTCATTGAAACAATAGAAATAGTTTCCGAAAATATGGATTTGTAGGAAAAAAAAATGAGTAATTCTGTCAGAAAAATGTTCTCGGATATCTCCGGAGAATATGATATGTTGAATGATGTGCTTTCTTTTGGAAGACATCGTGTATGGAAGAACAAATTTGTGAAGAGAATCAAACTCCCCGTCGCCGGTAAACATCTTGATGTAGCAACAGGTACCGGTGATATTGCAACGAAGATTGTTGAAATGTATGGAACCGAAAATGAAGTAATCGGTGTTGATTTTTCAGAAAGTATGATAATTAAAGCAAATATTCGCAAGGACATAAGTCTGGAAAACCTGACATTTAAGACAGGTGATGCCCTTAATCTTGAATTTGAATCAGGGTATTTCGATTCCGTAAGCATCTCCTTCGGAATAAGGAATATACCGGAGCTGACTAATGCCATTAACGAAATGGCACGTGTACTGAAGCCCGGAGGTATGCTTGCAATTATGGAATTTGGCTTGCCTTCGCCGCCTTTTAATTATTTATACAGCTTTTATTCAAAATTTATCATTCCATTTATTGGGAAATTACTTAGTGGTAATGACATAGCATATCGGTATTTGCCTGAGACCATCAAGGAATTCCCTTACGATGATAAATTTAAAAGTATAATAATGAGTACGGGAAAATTTTCGGACATCAAAATCGAGAAGTATGAATTTGGAACCGTATATACATATTATTGTATAAAGAAATTAAAAAAGGGCTGAAATTCCATAATATTTCAGCCCTTGAAAGAAAAGAAAAAGATTTAAATCATATCTTTTAATTTTAAAACAAGATCACATATACGGTTGGAATATCCAAACTCGTTGTCGTACCATCCTACAACCTTAACGTGATTACCGCGTACTTGCGTAAGTTTAGAATCAAAGATGCAAGAATGTGGATTACCGATTATATCGGTTGAAACCAGTGGTTCTTCAGAATATTCTAAGATACCTTTCAATTCAGCTTCAGCAGCTTTTTTCATAGCATTGTTGATTTCTTCAACAGTAACTTCTTTGGAAAGTACTGCTGAAAGGTCGGTAATTGAACCATCAGGAACAGGTACCCTAACAGCATAACCCTGAAGTTTGCCCTTCATTTCAGGCATTACTTCAGCAACTGCTTTAGCAGCACCGGTAGTAGTAGGAATTGCATTGACAGCAGCAGCACGAGCACGTCTGAGGTCACTGTGCGGAAGGTCAAGGATGCGTTGGTCATTGGTGTAAGCATGTATTGTAGTCATAAATCCGGATTCAAGACCAAACTCATCATTAAGTACTTTTACCATCGGAGCGAGGCAGTTTGTGGTACATGAAGCATTAGAAAGCAGCTTCTCGTTGCCTTTAAGTACAAAATCGTTTACGCCGAGTACAACAGTAGCGTCGAGTGCTTCTTTTGCCGGTGCAGTGAGAACAACTTTCTTGGCACCTGAAGTCTCGATATGCTTCATAAGAGCATCACGCTTAGTGAAAACTCCGGTTGATTCGATGACGATATCTACATTCTTCCATGGAATACTATTAATTTCTTTTTCGGCTGATACAGGTATTGCCTTACCATTTACAACTAAATTATTTCCTTCTACGGAAATTTCTCCTTTGAATTTGCCGTGCACAGAGTCGTATTTAAACAAGTGTGCAAGCGTCTGAGCATTTGTCAAGTCATTAATTCCTATGAACTCAACATCTGCTTTCCTGTTGATAAGTTCGCGGAATACTAATCTTCCGATACGACCAAACCCGTTTATAGCAACTTTTAGAGCCATGATTATATTACCTTTTTTAAAAAAAGTGAAACAAAAAATCACCATACACCATTTGACGAACTGTCATAATAAAAATTAGATTTGTATGGAAAATTATAATTATTTAATAAACTTAATTTCATATTAACATACATTTTCGTATTTTTGTTTCTAGAAAAAATGAAAAATTTGTGATAATAATATCAACAACGGTGATGATATGGAACTAAAATCGTTAAACAGCTTTATAGACATAGCTAAGAAAAAGACACATAAGAAAATTGCGGTAGCGGCAGCAGAAGATTTACATGTCTTACTTGCTGTTGCAGATGCAATGAATGAAGGAATCGCTGAGCCAATTTTAGTTGGCAATAAAGACAAAATTATGTCTATAGCAGACTCAATTAAATTCGACATTTCAAAAATTGAATTAATAGACGAAAAAGATGCGGCAAAGTCCGCTAAGCTTGCAGTACAATTAGTCAGAGACAGTGCAGCTCATGTATTGATGAAAGGGCTTGTTACAACTCCGGACTATCTTCGAGCTGTACTGCATAAAGAAACCGGATTGAGAAAGGGTGACTTACTATCACATATCGGATTTTTCGAATCTCCATACTATCATAAACTGCTTGCCTTAACAGACGCAGCACAGAATGTTGCTCCCGATATTAATGATAAAATTTCAATCATCAACAATTCAGTAGATTTATTCCACAGACTGGGAGTTCAATGCCCTAAGGTAGCTGCTATTGCCGCAATAGAAGGAGTTAATCCGAAAATGCCCGTAACCACAGATGCAGCTATTTTGACAATGATGAACAGAAGAAAGCAAATAAAAGGTTGCATGATTGACGGACCTCTTGCATTTGACAATGCCGTCAGCAAAGAAGCTGCTAATCAGAAGGGAATTGATAGTGAGGTTGCGGGTGATGCAGACCTCATACTTGCACCAAACATTGAAGTCGGAAATGCACTGTATAAGAGCTTTACCTACATGGGAAGTGCTACAGTCGCTGCAGTCATACTCGGTGCTGCTGTGCCCATAGTTTTAACGTCGAGAGCTGACACAGACAGAAGTAAACTTATGTCTATAGCTCTTGCCGCATCATATTAATAAATAGGTAAAGAGATGAAAATATTAGCTATTAACCCCGGCTCAACATCAACTAAGGTTGCTGTATTCGAAGAATTGACTTTGTGTTATGATAAGACATTAAGGCATAGTGTAGATGAACTGGATAGATATTCATCAATTATTGACCAATATGAATTTCGTAAAAATTGTATTTTAAATTTTCTTAAAGAAAAAAATGACAGCCCTGAAACCATAGACTATTTCGTTGGCAGAGGTGGACTGGTAAAGCCGATTCCCGGTGGAGTTTACAAGGTTAATCAAGCTCTGTTAAGGGATTTGAAGACCGGAATAATGGGAGAGCACGCTTCGAACTTGGGTGGAATATTAGCTTATGAAATAGCCAAAAGTGCCGACAGACAAACAAATGCTTTTATAGTTGACCCGGTAGTGGTAGATGAACTTGATGATATTGCTCGATATTCGGGCAGACCAGAGCTGCCGAGAGTGAGTATTTTTCATGCTTTGAATCAAAAAGCTGTGGCTAGGAGATTTGCACGCGAACAAGGTAAAAAGTATGAGGATTTATCACTGATTGTGGTGCATCTGGGCGGAGGAATAACCGTCGGCGTTCATAAAAACGGAAGGGTGATTGATGTTAATAACGGATTGGACGGTGAGGGTCCTTTCTCACCTGAAAGAGCCGGAAGCCTGCCGATTGGAGCTCTTGTAAAGCTATGCTTTTCAGGCAAATATCAATTCCATGAGCTAAGAAAAATGATAACCGGTGCCGGTGGAATGGTAGCTTATCTCGGAACGAATAATGGTTCTGAAGTAGAAAAAAGAATCAAAAATGAAGACCAAAAAGCCAAAATGGTTTACCTCGCAATGGCTTATCAAATTTCTAAAGAGATAGGTTCTGCTGCAACAGTATTATCAGGAAGGATTGATGCTATTTTAATTACAGGCGGCTTAGCTTATTCCGAACTTCTGGTAAAATGGATAAACAAGAGAGTTGCCTTCATTTCTCCTGTTTATGTTTATCCGGGTGAAGACGAACTTCAAGCACTTGTCGAGGGCGTTTATTACGCATCAAAAGGTGAATTGCTGATTAAAGAATATGTCTAATTCTTCGCCTTAATATCCGGGCAGGTGTTCGATTTCAGCACTGTATGAATTTTCGAGAACAGTACTTCAGTTTGGTATAATGAAAAAAAATCCCCATTAATTATAACGGGGATTTTTTAATTTTAAGCAAGAACTTCATTAATTATGCTTTCCTGTTCTTTCTGATGTATCTTATTAATTCCAGTGGCGGTAGCAGCTCCTGCCTTTCTACCGATATATTTTAGATATTGTAAGCGTTCTCTTAAAATGTCAAAGAAAATATTAAAGATGAACATCCAAGCCCCCTGATTTTGTGGTTCTTCTTGAGCCCAAACAATTTGAACATCCTTATTGTAGGAATTAAGTATATCCTTAAACAAATCAGTGTGGAACGGGTAGAGTTGTTCTATGCGTACCAAAGCAACATCCTTAATATTACGTTTCAATCTCTCATGATGTATATCATAGTATAGTTTTCCCGATAGAAATACAACCTTTTTGACAGATGACTTATTATCAATAAATGTATCGTCAATGATATGCTCAAAACAGCCTAATGCCAAATCGTCAACAGATGATACTGCCATAGGGTGTCTTAACATACCTTTAGGAGTCATGAGAATCATGGGTATCTTAACCTGCATAATGGTTTGTCTTCTCAAAGCATGGAAATAATTAGCCGGTGTTGTAAAATTACCTACAAACATATTATTTTCTGCACACAATTGCAAGTATCTTTCTAATCTTGAGCTGGAGTGCTCCGGTCCTTGTCCATCATAACCATGCGGAAGAAGCATAACTAAATTAGAAGTCTGTCCCCATTTTACCTCAGAGCAAGAAATATATTGATCTACCACTGTTTGAGCATTATTTGCAAAGTCACCGAATTGTGCTTCCCATAGTGTTAATCCATTACGAGAAACGACGCTGTAACCATACTCAAAACCTAGTACAGCCATTTCGGAGAGCGGACTGTCGAAAATTCTTAAAACAGACTGATTTCTGCGAATATGATTCAGAGGAATATAATCAAATTCCCTTTCAAAATCAGTATAAACAGCGTGTCTATGACTAAATGTACCTCGTCTTGAGTCTTGTCCCGAAATTCGCACTTCTTTATTTTCCACAAGCAAGGAGCCGAAAGCAAGTAATTCAGCCATAGCCCAGTCAATCAAAGGCTTATCCGAATTCATCATTTCAGCTCTTTTCTTCAGCAAGTTAAAAATTTTCGGATTAAGAATGAAATCATCGGGTGATTTAGATAATGCATCACCAATTTCATTCAGAGTAGCTTTATCAACACCTGTATCAAAATCTTCAAATACTAATTTACTTTTATCAGTCAATTGAATTCCAGTAGATGAATATGATTTTTCTTTGCGTCTCGCATAAGCATCATCAAGTTTTTCGCGTAACTGAGTGTAATAAATATCAATTTCTTCACGAGTAACAGCTGCTTCTTTAAGAAGTTGTGATTCGTAAATACTCGCTACATTTGTCATTTGTTTGATTTTCTTGTACAATAAGGGCTGTGTATAGGTCGGTTCATCAGCCTCATTATGACCGTATTTTCTGTAGCAAAGCATATCAATGATAACATCACTTTTGAATTTAGCACGGAATTCAAAGGCAAAAGCCGCTGCAGAGCGAACAGCTTCGGGGTCATTTCCATTCACATGTATTATCGGAGATTGTATCATCTTAGCGATATCTGTAGCATAAATCGTGGAGCGTGAAGATTCTACGCTCGTAGTAAAACCGATTTGATTATTGATTATGATATGAATAGTACCACCGGTTTTATAACCGTCAAGCTGTGACAAGTTAAGTGTTTCGGCAACAATTCCCTGTCCGGCAAAAGCAGCATCACCGTGTATTAGCACAGGTAATGCCTTGTAGTAAGTCCTATCACCGATTTCATTCTCAAGAGCTCTTGCCATTCCCTCAACCACGGGGTCAACCAATTCAAGATGAGAAGGATTAGGCGACAGCATAACATAGCATCTGTTGCCATTGATACTCGTGTAAGTACCTTTATCACCCAAGTGATATTTTACATCACCTGACCCTTGATAAGTATCCTCGTCAATATGTCCTTCGAATTCATTAAAAATTTTGGTGTATGACTTACCGATATTGTTAGCCAATACATTTAGTCTTCCGCGGTGAGCCATGCCGATGACAACAGTATTAATATCCTGATCAGCGGATTCTTGCATTATCTTATCCAGAAGAATAATAAATGCTTCACCACCTTCGAGTGAAAAACGCTTATGACCAACAAATTTGGTATGAAGATAATTTTCAAATACTTCCGCTTCGATAAGCTTTTGCATTATCTGAATTTTTTCTTCATTTGTATAATTAATTGTTGCCCTTGTAGATTCGAGCTTTTTCTTTATCCAATTTTTTACTTCCGGACTTTGAATGTGCATAAATTCAATTCCGGTTGAACCGCAATAAGTCTCTCTGAGTAATTCAATGATATCCCGAAGGGGCATATTATTATTTTCCCAGGTATCATCTGCGTGGAACCTTCTGTCTAAATCCCAAATTGTAAACCCATAGTAAGCCGGGTCAAGCTCAGGATAATAATAAGTTTCAAATCCTAAGGGATTCACTGAAGCAAGCAGATGACCTCTTACCCTGTATGCATTAATCATCTGCATGACGTGAGCACCTTTTTCGATGTCGTCATTGCCGGGGATAAAGCTGAATTTTTCAGATGAAAAATCTTTCTGCCATTTAATAGGTTCAAACGGAATTCTCAGGCTGTAAAATATTTGCTCATAAAACTGATCGTCACCTAAAAGCAATCTGTTCATATAAGCTAAAAATTCTGCTGATTCAGCACCTTGAATAATTCTATGGTCGTAGGTGCCGGTAATAGTTACTACTTTCGATACTGCCAACTTTGTAAGCACATCGGGTCTGACTGCTTGAAATTCGGTAGGATAATCAATATTTCCTGCCGAGACGACAAGCCCCTGTCCTCTGAATAATCTTGGATTTGATAAGCTGGTACCTATCATGCCGGGATTCATCAGAGTGATTGTGGTATCTGTCAAATCAGAATATTCAAGATTACCGTTTCGTGCCTTAAAGAGTATTTCGTCGAAAGCAAGGACAAAATCATAAAATGATAGCAATTGTGCATTCTTTATACTTGGGATTACCAAGATTCGTTTGCCGTCTTTGCTGACCAAGTCAATTGCAAGTCCGACATTAATATTTTGTTTTAAGACTCTGACAGCTTTGTTGCCTTTGATTTCGAATGAATCATTAAGTCTTGGAAACTTCATAAGACTTTTCATTACAGACCAAGCCAACAAATGAGTGAATGACACTTTTGATTTTTTTAATTTTTGGTGATATCTGTTTATTATCCTGCGATTTTCATCAAGTGCCTTGACAGCCATTGTTCTTGTCGAAGAAGCCGAAGGGATATCCAAACTGTCATACATTGATTTGATGTGCTGAGTTTCATTTTCGGAAAATCCGTCCCAATCATGAACATTATTGATGCCATGCACACTGGGTGACGAAATCGTTGATTTTGTTATTGGAACTGTTACTTCATTTACTCCATAATTATTAGTTGCCGGCACCGGTTTGTCGTTTATTACGAAAACCGATTTCCCGTGTACTCTCTCGAAATACTGCTTCCATTCAGGACTTACGGAATCAGGATCTTTAAGATAATTAAAATACAACTCATCTTCAAAAGCAGAATTTAAATTTATCATGGAACGATTGAATATGTTTTACTGATTTAGACAAAATAAAAATATGTAAACGGTTATTACAAATCTAAATTTTGACATATTTATTTATTATTAACAAAAGCGGAGTTTATTGTCGGTATTTTCATAAATCCTTAATATTTTTAAGATTTATTTTTTTTAAATTATTCATAATCGTAAAGCTAAACCCATAATTATCAATCTTAATCATGAAATATTCAGAATCGTATCATAAAATCCGATTTATTTAAAGATAATTTAAAGCTCCATAAAATATTATATTTTTTCGAGGGGAAAATATCTGAATTTAAATATGAAATTTATAGTAAACGTTTCCTGCGATGATTTCTGTAAGCATTAAGCAAAAATCCAATCATGGTCAAATTTACAATCATGGAGGTACCACCGTAACTCAGAAAGGGCAGAGGAATACCCATCACCGGCACCAGACCTATAACCATGCCGATATTAATCACGGTATGGTAGAAAAACAATGTAGCAATACCGAAGACGGCAACGCTGTAAAATTTATCATCGGCTTCGTGGGCAATACTAATTGTCCGGAATAATAATAATCCAAAGAAAAGAAGAATCAGCGAGCCGCCTATAAAACCAAACTCTTCAGTCGGAACTGAGTAAATGAAATCGGTCCATTGCATAGGAATATAACGTAACTGTGTTTGAGTACCTTGTAAGAACCCTTTTCCGGAAATTCCTCCACTGCCGACAGCCATCATAGATTGAATTACATTGTATCCTTGGCCTCTCGGGTCAGAACCCGGATTGAGAAAGGTCTCTATTCTCGCTTTCTGATGGTCGAGCAAGCTGTCGTAAATCAATGGTGATACATAGGCAATACCGACAAATACACAGATGACAATACCCTTAGAAATCCAACCGGATGACCTGAATAATAGAGTCGCAATGGTAAATATTGCCATGCCTGACAACATGAAGATTGTCCCTTTGAGGGACAAAATAATTATGAAGGGAAGTGATACTGTAAAAAAGAGAAAAAACTTATTAAATCCTGTCCAGAATAAAATTCCGAGAAAAATTGCCAGTAATACCGATGAAGTACCATGGTCGGGCTGTAGGAATATTAATCCGAAGGGCAATAATAAAAAAGTTGAAGCTATCAGGAAATCGCGTATATTTGATACAGCTATTCCTTTTGACGACAGATAATAAGCAAGCATACATATCAAACCGAACTTAGCAAATTCCGCAGGCTGTAATGAGAATCCTCCGAAACGCAACCACCCTTTGGTACCGTAAACTACATCTCCGAAAAGTAATACACTTACAAGTAAGACAATTGATGATATATAGATTATCAGCGACAAGTTTCGCATCATATTTTTTGGAATAAATGTGATAACAGTGGCTGCAACTACTCCCAAGCCTATAGACATAAGCTGTCTGTTGAAGGCATCATCAATATTAGAAGCCGTTGTTGCACTGTATAGTGATAGCATTCCTCCAAAGAGTAAACAGAGCACAATAACAATCAGTTTCCAATCAATAAAACTTCCGCTTTGCCTGTCGAGTGAAAAGCTGTAATTTTTCATTAATCAATATATGAGTTATCACCAACAATCATATTAAAAGCGAGTTTGTATTTCTCTGCAGCCTTATGGATTATATCATCCGGTAATTGCGGAGGAGGATACTGCTTATTCCAATCTAAAGTCTCAAGGAAGTCTCTCAACACCTGTTTGTCAAAATTTGTCTGTTCTACACCGGGCTGATAATTTGATTTAAGCCAAAATCTGGAAGAGTCAGGTGTTAAAGCTTCATCAATAAGAATATATTTCCCTTCCGAATTAATACCAAATTCAAATTTTGTATCAGCTAAAATTATTCCTTTTTTTTCCAATAAATCGTGAGCGAAACTATAAAGTTGAATCGAAATATTCATTAAGTAGTCGGCAGTTTCCTTGCCTAACAAATCAGCAGCAGTATCGAAATCAATATTTTCGTCATGTCCTGTTTCCGCTTTTGTTGCAGGAGTAAATATCGGTTTATCGAGCTTGGAAAATTCCTGCAATCCATCAGGCAGCCTTATGCCGCAAATCGTTTTCTTTTCTAAGTATTCCTTCCATGAGCTACCGGCAACATACCCACGGACAACAAATTCGACCGGCAGAGGCTTAGCCTTCTTGACAAGCATGGAACGACCTTGTAACATTTGCTTGTGTTGGTGAAGATAGTCAGGGTAGTCATCAACATTACTACTGATAAAATGATTCTCAATGATATGTGATGTACAATCAAACCAATACTTAGATATAGAAGTCAAGA
>JBAYPL010000023.1:0-17991 GCA_041677745.1 Kapaibacterium sp. (SeqCode) | reverse complement strand
TGAAAAATATGTTAGAGACGAAGCTTATCTTCTGGATCATTTTAAAGAGCTGACAGATGACCCAGCTTTGATGGTCAAGCTAAATATCGACCCAGAGGCTGTTTTTAGTGAGGTTAAAAAGGTTTATAAGGACAAGCAAGAATTTATTGATTTATTTAAGTGACGATGCGCGAACTCGGGTACTCAATAATATTAAGTACCTCTTGAAAGACGACGGTGTTTTGCTTGTCGGACTGTCTGAAATCAACTATTTTACACGTAATGGCTTCGACCAAATAAAACATAACATGGCTTTTGCTTGCAAACTTTCAGGTGAGAGACATTCTTATTTTACAGAAATTAAATCCGTGAAAACCAAGAAACTATTGCCTACATTCAAGCAGGAGAAAAGAAAAGTTGAAAGTCCTCGTGATAGTGGCTTTATGGTTACTGTACCGGTCCAATCCTCTGAACATATCGAAAATGTCAAAGCAATGGCAGACAAAGGAGACTTCGCAAGTGCCGAGAAATTATGCAGTTCCATAATATACAATGAGAGCTTAAATTCAGAAGCATTATATTATATGGGATTAATTCAAAATGCTTTGAAAAATTCACATAAAGCAGCAGAATATTTCAAAAAAGTATTGTACCTTCAGCCTGACCACTATGAGTCCCTTATCCATATCAGCCTCTATTATGAATCTCTCGGGGAATCTGACAGAGCTCTGCTTTATCGTGAACGTGCCGAAAGAGCTTACCTTCGTAATAATGCAGCCGGAGAGGGATTGAATGATTGATATCGAAAAAATAAAATCAGAGAAAGGTGAAAGATGCTGGGACAGTATCGGTGTTTTCGGCTTAGGAACCTGTGAGCTTCTCGATGAATATCATCATTGCAAAAATTGCCCGGTATATGCTCAGGGAGGCAGGCATTTATTAGAAAGGAATATCTCACCGGAAATGATTCGTGATTGGACTGAAATTATCAGCCGCCCCAAAGAATCTGATGCTGCCGACAAAATTTCGGTCGTTATTTTCAGAATCGCTGATGAATGGCTCGGGCTAAACACGAATGTTTTTCAGGAAGCCGTTGTTAAGAAATTCGTACATTTTGTACCGGCACGAAGTAATGAGTTTTTGCACGGGATAGTAAATGTAAACGGTGAATTGCTGATTTGCTTGTCAATAGCGAAGTTGCTTAACCTGCCGGTAGTCTCTTTTGACAATGAAGAAAATAACCATAATGTTTACAATAATCTTCTTATAATTTTTGAGAATAATCAGAGATACGCTTTTCCTGTAGATGATTTTTTAGGTGTTACCGCTATACCGGCAGAGTATAGAGTCAACCCTCCTCTCACTGTTTCAAAATCTGATTCTACTATCTCAGGTGCTATTATCAATTACAAAAATAAATCTATCTCAATAATTGATGAGCATAAACTGTTTAAAATTATTAACCGAAAAATGGTGTGGTAATGGGAAGTTCGGGTAATATTGTTGATTTATCACTTTTGGAACTGTTTGCCGTTGAACTGGAAAGCAACACACGCACAATTGAGCAAGGTCTGATTGGTCTTGAGTCTAACAACAGTACTCACATTTACGAGTCTTTGATGCGGGCTGCACACTCCATCAAGGGTGCAGCAAGAATCATAGGTCTCGATAAAGCCGTTGGCTTAGCACATGAAATGGAAAATATTTTTGAAATTTCACGTAAATCCGGCGAACAAGTACATGAGGATAAGATTCAGGTACTGCTGGATTGCAATGATATTTTTGCTTCTTTGTTGAAATGTGATATCGAAAATATCCCGGGTGCCCTTGATGATTCTGAAGAAAAAATTCTTAATCTGATTAAATTATTAAAGCACAATGACAAAAATTTGCATCTGTCAACTCATTCGAAAAACGGTAAAAATGGAACACATAAGAACAAGAATGCTACTGCTTCAAATAAAGAACCTGTATTTGTAAAAAGAAGCAGTCATGATACCGTCATAGAACCGTATATGCTTGATTTATTTCGGAGTGAACTAACAAAAGGATGCAATAAGCTCTTATCCCTTATCAAAAAACTTCAGGAAGATTTTAATCTTAACTCCATTGTTGAAATAAACAATACAGTCATCTCGATTAAAAGTAGCGCTAAAATAACCGGTATAGAAGAAATCAGCGTCATTGCCGATAAGCTGCTTGAAATGTTTAATACAGTCAGAGATAATAAAGTAAGTAAAATAAACATTGAAATTTTAGAAAATATTATCTCAAAGATTTCTCAAATTCCTGAGTCCGGCAAGAGTTCAATAATAGAACACTATATCTCTCTTGATTTAGACAATATTTTGAATGAAATAGATAATGTAATTCCGGACGATTCTGCTTTCAAATCTGAAGATTCATTAGAATCGAAGCAAACAGTTCAAGCCCTTTCTAAGCCTATCAGTAAAGAGAATTTAACAGCCAAACAAGAACCTGCTTCTATTGAAAATACTGCACAAGACAAAAAAGAAGAACGTTTTGTAAGAGTACTCTCGGACAATTTGAACAGATTGCTGGGTTTGACAGGCGAAATCTTGGTACAGACCAAATCATTAAAACCTTTTTCAAAGGAAATGCAGAAAATTAAATTGAGCATCTTAGAATTGAATTCATTTAAAGAGCAAATTTATCAGGAACTCTTTAAGGAAGGAATTTCGGATGACATTAATCTGAAATTCCATGAATCATCTAAGCAGCTGGATTTTATATTAAGTACAATTATTCGTTTTATAGAAAATTTTGAAAGTTTTTCAAGAAGATTAGAAATGACTTCCGACAGGCTTTATAATGAAGCTGTAGAAACCCGAATGAAACCATTCAGTGAAGGTATCATCGGATTTCCCCGTCTGGTAAGAGATGTTTCCAAGCAATTAGGCAAGAAAGCAGAAATAGAAGTCAAAGGTGCAAATACCAGAGTTGACAGAGATATACTCGAAAAGCTCGAAGCTCCTTTGAATCATCTTGTAAGGAATGCAATTGACCACGGTCTTGAAACTCTCGAAGAAAGAATTGCTGCGGGCAAACCAGAGACAGGAAAGATAATATTAGAAGCAAGGCACAGCTCGGGAATGTTGCTCATATCAATCAAGGATGACGGAAAAGGCATTAATCTTGAAGAACTGAGAAAGTCAATTGCAGAAAAAGGATTTTCGAGTAAGGAAATGGCTTCTGCTCTCAGCCCGAGTGAACTATACGACTTCCTATTTCTACCCGGATTTTCCACACGTCATCAAGTAACAGAGATTTCCGGCAGAGGTGTAGGTTTGGACGTTGTTTTTTCAATGGTTAATGACGTCGGCGGAATAATCAAAGTGGAGTCAGAATATGGAAAAGGTACAAACTTTCAACTACAGCTCCCTCTTACTTTGTCGGTTATCAGAACTATGCTTGTAGAAGTAGGGAAAGAACCTTATGCAATACCTCTTTCTCGAATTGATAAGGTTCTCTCACTGAACCGGCAAGACATTAAGTCTGCTGAAAGTCTGCAATATCTTGAACTAAACGGTGAAAATATTGGTATTGTTGACGCTAAACAAATCTTTGGATTAAGTAGAGAAAGCAAGCCTAGAAATAGTTATAACATTGTTGTTCTCAGTGACAGGCTTAACCGCTACGGACTAACAGTGGACAGACTAATTGCACAGCCGGACCTTGTAGTCATGCCCCTTGACAAAAAACTTGGCAGAATTCCGAATATCTCTTCAGGAGCCATACTCGAAGACGGTACCCCGATTTTGATTATTGATGTTGATGACACAGTGCGTTCAATTGACAGAATCACAAAGTCTGGTGAAATTGACAAAGTTGCTTCGGGAGAAGACAATGATAAAAGAAAAATTCTGCATATACTCGTCGTTGACGACTCTCTGACTGTCAGGGAAGTCGAACGCAAACTCCTCGAAAACAAAGGTTACAAAGTTACCGCTGCTATTGATGGTATTGACGGGTGGAATACTCTACACAGAGATAAATTCGATTTGATTATCAGCGATATTGACATGCCGAGAATGAATGGAATCGAATTAGTGAAAAGAATTAAAAGTGATATTAAGTTTAGAGAGATACCGGTGATGATAGTGTCTTATAAAGACAGAGAAGATGACAGAAAGAAAGGTTTGGAGGCAGGTGCTAATTATTATCTTACAAAAAGCAGTTTCCATGATGATACTTTGCTTGAAGCAGTAAATGATTTGATTGGGAAACCTTGATTTATGAAAATTGCAATCGTTAATGATAACGAACTTGAAATCAGAGTATTACAGAAATCATTATCCGGCGACAAGGATTATGTGATTACTTGGTGCACGGCTGATTTCAATGAAGTATTGAAAAACGTTAAATCCAACAAACCAGATTTAATCCTTTTGAAATTACAAATGCCGAATGTTGACGGTCCGGCAATTACGAAAGCCATTATAGAAGACGGACCGGCAGCTATACTGCTTCTGACTGACTCAGAGAACAATCACTCCGGTAAAATTTTCGAAGCAATGGGTTATGGAGCTTTAGATGTTGTCAACATGCCCAAAATCAATGAAACAGGATTGATTCATGGGCAAGATGACTTGATAAAAAAAATCGAAATATTCAGAAAATTAGTAAACTATCACAGCACTATACAAAACCCGAATATCCCCAAACCATCCGGCGTGAAAAGGAGAACTCGGATTGTGGCTATCGGCTCCTCTACGGGAGGTCCCAAAGCACTGTCACAGATTTTTGAAAATATTCCTAATAGCACCGAAGCAGCATTTGTGATTGTTCAGCATGTAGATGCTCAATTTGCCTCCGGCTTGGCTGACTGGCTTAAAAATTATTCCAAGCTGCCTGTCAGCATTGTCGAAAACGGTGAAGTACCACAAAACGGCAGAATTTACATTGCCGGAACAAATGACCATTTATATCTTAGTCAGTCCGGTACTTTCGAATATTCTCCGAGACCTTACGAAAACCATTTCAGACCATCAGTAGATGTATTTTTTAACAGCCTTAAACAAAATTGGGCTTTTAGAGATACAGCCATCCTTCTTACAGGAATGGGCAACGATGGAGCAAAAGGTCTGCTCGAGCTTAAGAAAGCAGGTTGGCATACAATTGCTCAGGATGAAGCTACGTCAGTTGTCTATGGTATGCCGAAAGCTGCTCGTGATTTGGATGCAGCTACAGAAATTTTGTCAATTACTCAAATTGCAGAGAGTATCTTAAAGTTGTTAAATTAAACCGGAATTTTATATATGTCGGATTCAATCCAACAAATATTGAACCCCTTAGAATCGCACTTGAAAATCAAGGTGCTTCTTGTTGACGATCAGATGATAGTAGGCGAAACAGTAAAAAGAATGCTGGCTGATGAAAGTGATATTGAACTTGTTATCTGCACTGAGCCGGCCGATGCTATGAAAATTGCCAAGTCAGTCAATCCCACTCTTATATTGCAAGATTTGGTGATGCCTGATATTGATGGCTTAACTCTCGTCAAGTTTTATCGTGCAAGTTCTGAACTAAGAGATGTGCCGATTATTGTATTATCATCTAAAGAAGAGGCGCTTACGAAGGCGGATTCATTTGCGGCAGGAGCAAATGATTATCTTGTAAAACTTCCGGATAAAATTGAGCTTATAGCCAGGATTCGCTATCATTCAAGAGCTTATACCAATCTGCTTGAAAGGAATATGGCTTATGATTCTCTCGACAGAAGTCAGAAAATCCTTGCTCGTGAGCTGTCAAAAGCTGGAGACTACGTAGTTTCGCTACTTCCACCTGAATTAAAAAATGATGATGTTGAAACATACTGGAGATTCATTCCGTCAGCTCAGCTGGGTGGCGATGCTTTTGGCTATCATAAATTGGATGATGAGCATTTTGCAATGTATTTGATTGATGTATGCGGTCATGGTGTTGGCTCTGCTTTGATGTCTGTTTCCGCTTTAAATGTTCTGCGTGGCGAAACACTTGCCGGAGCAGATTATAAAGAGCCTGCAAGTTTGTTATCCGCTTTGAATAAATCATTCCAAATGTCAGACCATAACGGACTGTATTTTACAATATGGTACGGTGTCTATAACAAGAGCACGGGTATTCTGAAATATGCTTCAGGCGGACATCCTCCGGCTTTCGTTCTCTTGAAAGACGGTACTTGCCTTAAACTTGCTAATGAAAATTTCATAATCGGCGGTTTACCGGATTTCCCGTATTCCAGCAGTGAGGTTAAGATTGATTTGCCTGCTGTACTGTTTATTTATTCCGATGGCGTATATGAAATTGAGAAACCTGATAATTCTATTTGGGAACTTGATGAGATGTTTCAATTTATCACTAAGAATCGCGGATCGGATTATTTTGAAATTGATTCGCTATTGAAGTATGTAAAAGATTTGTCTGGCAAGGAAATACTTGACGATGATTTCTCTATGATGAAAATAGTATTGAAATAATAAAATCGAGTAGATTCAGAGTCCGGAATTAATCTATACAATTATTAAATATCCATGTCTTAGACTGTGTAATGACAGTAAACAAATATACTGCATACACAGTCTCGACTTCATACAGCAAATCAGTTAAATTCTAATTCAACTCGTGTAAGCCATTTTTTGATTTTTGCAGCTTGTGGTGTATTACCTTTAACAAGATACAGATATCTTTTTAAATCACTCGCTGCAGATTCAATCTGGTTGTCCGATTTAAATGCTATACCGCGGTTTAAGTAAGCTCGCGGGTCGTCAGGATTGAGTTCGACAGCAATAGTAAAGTCTTCGAGTGCTTTACGATACATTTTCATTTTCATGAAGGCGTTGCCTCGACCAATATAAGCAGAATACAGCTTTGGCTTGATTAGTATTGACTTATTGAAGTATTTAATAGCTTCACTAAATTGACCAACTGCAATATAACAATTAGCTTTACTCAAATATGCAGGTGCCAAATTAGGCGACAATCTGATAGCATAATCAAAATCAGCCATCGCTTCCATATATTTATTCTGCATCAAGTATGTATTACCCCGATTGTAGTAAATATTCGGATTTGACGGATTGATTTTTATTGCTTTAGCATAGTCATCAGCTGCTTCTGCGTATCTTTTAACCGTATAATAAGTTATTCCGCGATTATTGTAAGCGTCAGCAAATTCTGAATTGATGGCAATAGACTCATTGAAATCTCGGATTGCATTAGTGAATTCACTAAACTTCAAAAAAATAAGTCCTCTGTAATTGAAAGCCAAATATGAACTTCTGTTGATTTCTATAGCTTTTGTAAAATCAAAAAGAGCTTCTTTGTTTCTGTCGGAATGACTATATGCTAAACCTCTTGATAAATATACTTTTTCCTGAAACGGGTCTAATCTGATAGCCGCATTGTAATCTTCAGCTGCCTTTCTGTAATCTCCCAGTTCAAAAGCAATATTACCTCTCGATACAAAGGCTCCGGATAGGTTTGGATTCAATTTAACGGCATTGTTGAGGTCTTCGAGTGCCGCATTATAATCTTTCAATCTCAACCTACATAAGGCACGTTTATAAAATGCAAAGGAAAAAAGAGGATTTATCTGTATGGCAGAACTAAAGTCGCTGTATGCCGATTTAAAGTCATTCATTGCATAAAAGGCTGAACCTCGCTTGAAATAAGCAAACGCAAATCCCGGATTCAGGCTCAGAGACATATTTAAGTCATCTAACGCAGACTCGAATTTATTCATTGCAAAATATGCATTGCCTCTTTTAAAAAATGCAAATGAAGACCTTGGATTTAGGTTGATTGCTCGCGTGAAGCAATCAACAGCTTTTGCATAATCCTTTGACTTGACAGATTCATCACCACGGTCAAGCCATAAATCCGCATCTTTCAGAATCTCAGTTCCACTTTCTAATACATCTGCCATAATACTTTTTAATAAAATCTAAGAATGTATATTCAACATAATTTAGTAGAGATACTATCCGTTTATAATTATTGTAAGACATGAATAATCTTTGAAAAATTTTACTAAAAATATTATCTATAAATAGTTTGTTATTTTAGTAATAATTGATTATGTTACTTATGTCTGTATTACAATATCAGGATAGGTTATGAAAAATTCAACAATTTTTCTCGTGCTTATTGCCTCTGTCTTTTGTATTTCATTAATGAGCTCTTGTGACGAGATTGACAAATTGGTCGGCAATGACAAGGATTACGATATTGACAAGAAAATTCAAGTCGGTCAAGACGACCAAGTTATTACAGCCGGCGATGATTTTCAGATTATTATTCCGGGTGGTGCTACTAATTCAGACATCCAGGTGTTCGTAAAAAAAGAAGATACTGCACCAAATTTCCTAGTCCAGGATTACAAATCCGGTAGTAATGTTTATAAGGTAAAAATCAACGGTGTATCGGCAATTGAAGCTCCGTTAAAATTTGTCATGTCGTATGACAAAGGGAAAATACCGGTTGGAAGAATGACAAGTTCAACCCTGAAAGTATTCGCTCGTACAAATAATATTTGGAAAGCAGCCGACTATATAATTAATGACGAAGCCTCAAAAGTAACAGTCAGCCTTTCAGGCAGCCTTACTCCCAAAATTATTAAGGATAATGATATTCTGATGTCAGATGCAGCAGAAGTCATATTATGTGATGCGTATAATTTGACACTCGAGCCTCTTGACAATAGTGACAAATGCGACTGTGGATGGCAAGTAGATTATTCGGTATTGACAAAAAATAGTGGATGAAACCGAGAATACAATCCATTACGTGGACTCGTCAGGCCGAAAACATGGACCATTAATGGGATGGTGGGATAATGAGCATACTAAAATGATGCTAAGCCAATGTTATTACGAAGGTGTGGAACATGGCATAGCTTTAGCTTATTGGCCAAAAGGTTCGAAAATGGGAGAAACTTGGTATGACCACGGCGTCATGGACGGACATTATACACTGTGGTTTGAGGACGGCGTTAAATCTACTGAGGGCAACTATAATGCAGGAAAGCGTATCAATCTATGGAGATGGTGGTTCGAAAATGGTAACATCCTTAAAGAAGGTAACTATAAAGATGATCTCGAAGACGGTATATGGTACTATATGTATGAATCCGGTCAAACACAAGAAAAAGGACAATTTCGAAACGGGAAAAAGGAAAGAGTATGGCTCGAATATCATCCGAATGGGACAGTTTTTGTAAAGGCAATTTATTCTAACGACAAAAAACACGGAAAATATTTTGTTTACTGGGATAATGGATTAGTTGAAATTGATGGATATTATTCAAATGATAAGCAATCCGGTAAATGGTTTTGGTACTCAAAACCCGGAATATGCATAGAAGGATACGATTTCGACACCGACAAGGAAGTGAATTGTCCAAATTAATACGATTTATTTTTTACTGAAAAATACGTAAAATCATACTTAAATATGCTATAATACAAGATTTAATAAATATTCATTTTGTATTGTAAATTCAAATACATATTTTTAAATATGATTTTTGTTAACAAAATGAACAAACAGCTTGACAAAAGACAAAATATTCTATTCAATTGACGAAATGGAAAGTAGGTTAAAAGAGCTTGAGAGTGAAAACTCTTATCTCAGGCATATTATTGGCGAATTTGATAAGGAAGGTTTACAATTGAACAATTGTTTACATCAGATTATGCTGAATAATCTACCTTTTACAGCATGGATGAAAGACACATCCGGAAAATTTATTGCCGTAAATAAACATTTCGAAGAATTGAATGGAAAGACTTCTGCGGAAATTATCGGTAAGACGGACTTTGAACTTTTTGACTCTGAGTCAGCAACTGAATTTATATCCGAAGATGAATATGTGAAATCAAACAAAACAACTCTCACAAAAATTCACAGCATTGAAAGAAACGGACAGAAAGAATTTCTTGAAAAATATAAATCACCAATAATCAATATTGATGGTAAAGTAATTGCAATTTTTGGTATATCTGTTAATGTCACTTCACAGTTCATCTCAGACAGGAAAAATTTTCAGCAAGAGCTAACCGAATCTGCGGAGAAATTCCGGTTGATAGCGGAAAATTTACCGGGAGTTCTTTATTTGTGCAAGAATGACGAAAAATTTACGACTATATATGCTAATGCAAACATTCTGGGACTATTCGGCAAATCATCGGAAGAGTTTGTAAATCAAAAAGTATTTTTTACTGATTTCTATCATCCCGATGACAAAAACTATATTTTTGAAGAAGTTGATAAGGCATTAGAAGAACAGCGTAGTTTCCGACTGATTTACAGAATTAAAAGTGAAAATGATACTTATAAATGGGTCGAAGAACGCGGTGGCGGAATTTTCATTGACGGAAAACTACTATACATTGAAGGAATTATTTATGATATTAATGACAGGATTAACCTCGAAGAAGAGTTAAAGCAGCTCAATTCAGAGCTTGAAGACAGAGTCTTCCAACGTACTGCACAGCTTGACGACGCTCTGGACGAACTTAGAAGCGAAGTTCAAATGCGAAGACGGGTTAGCGAAGAACTACTCGAAGCAAAAGAAGAACTCGCTTATCTGCTTGCTAAAGAGAAAGAATTGAGCAGGCTTAAAACACGTTTTATTTCAATGGTTTCTCATGAGTACAGGACACCTCTTACAGTAATTCTTACTTCAACCTATCTGCTCGAAAGATATTTCTTCAATAATGAGGAAAAGAATTTTCGAGATAATCTTTCAAGAATTCAAGAGAGCGTACAAAGCATAATTCGATTGCTGGAGGATGTAATTACAATAGGTAAGGACGATGAAGCAAGCCAAATCCTGAAAATTGAAAAATTCAACATCGTTTCCCTTATCAATGAATTAGTCCAGGAAACTCGCATCATCTGTAAACCATATCAAGTAATCGAGTTTAAAACAGAAAAGAACAGAATTGAAGTTGAATCCGACCCTCTTTTAGTTCGTCGTATTTTTTCTAACTTGCTTAATAATGCTTGTAAATACTCTGACGAAGGAACAAAAATTGAGTTAATGCTTGTTGATTTCGAACTTAATTTTCATATATATGTTACTGATCAAGGTATTGGAATCCCTGAAGAGGAGCTTTGCTATTTGTACGAACCGTTTCACAGGTTCTCTAATGCTTTAGACCAGCAAGGGACCGGCATCGGTTTAACTATCGTAAAACGTTCCGTCGAGCTTTTGAAAGGTGAAATTTCCATGACAAGTAAATTGGGCAATGGAACCGAATTCTGTGTCAAACTTCCAAAATATGTGTTGAGTTCCCAATAATAAATTATGTTTGTGTAAAATAAAAGCATGAAGATACCAAAGAATATCAATTTTGAAACAATTTTTAACAGTATGAATAGCGGTTTCGCAGTTCATGAATTAGTCTTTGATGAATACGGAAACCCTATTGATTATGTGTTCTTGTATGTGAACAATGAATATGAAAAGCTCACAGGACTCTGCTACAATAAAGTTGTAGGTAAAACAGTAACTCAAGTATTGCCTACTATCGAACACTACTGGATTGAGCAGTACTCTGAGGTAGCCATCAATGGAAGTCCTATCGAATTCATAGATTACGTCAAGTCAATGAATAAGTATTTTCATGTAAAAGCTTTCAGCCATGAAAAGAATAAATTTGCCGTAATCATTGTTGATATTACCGAAAAACAAACAATTCAAAATGAATTGTACGAAAGCAAAAGGAAGTTAAAAGAATCTGAAGCTCAGTATAAAGCATCTATTGAGTCTTCGGGGCTTTGCTTCATATTGCTTGACAATAATTGTAATTTATTGACATATAATAACAATACGGCTGAACTGTATAAGAAATATTCAAGTAAAGAAATTTCCATTTCAACTGATATAAAAGATTTTCTAAACTGCTTTGACATCGGAACAAACAAAATCACAAATTCACTGAAGGGTGCTGAATCCTCGATAGATGTAAACAAATCCTACAATAATAAATCAGAATATTATAATTTTGTTTTTAAGCCTGTCTATGAAGGCGGAACAATAATCGGCGCTTTAATTATTGTCAAGGATATAAGCGAAAAAAAAGAAATTGAGTTAAAGCAAAAATATGATGAAGAAAAGCTTCGTACTATTTTGGAAATTATTCCGGACGGAATCATAATAACCGACGAAGAAAGTAAGTTTCTTTATCTTAATAAAGCTGCACAGTTAATATTTAATATTGTATTTGATAATCAAGCAGATAACCACATTTTGTCCGATTATAATATTATCAGGGATAAATGGAAATTTGTCAATTTGAATTACGAGGCTGTGCCAATAGATGAATACCCAAGTTATATTTCCTTGCAGCAAAATGAAGTAGTCATCAATAAAGAAATGGGCTTGGTCAAAGATGACGGAGAAATTTTATGGCTTAGTGTGTCGTCTGCACCAATACCGATTCCGGGTTACGGTGCCGTGCTCATAGTCAGTAACATCACTCAAAGCGTGAATTCTGATGAAACCAACAGAAAGTTGATTCAAGATTTGTATGATTCCAAACAGTATATCGAAGATAATGCAAATCAAATCGTAGCATTAAATTTTGAACTGGAGGATCAGGCAGCCAGACTTCAAGAATTAAATAAAACAAAGGATAAGTTTTTCTCGATAATTTCACACGACCTTAAGAACCCACTGGGTGGCTTTATGCAAATTACAGAAGTCCTTGTTAATGATTTATTCAATATGCCGATAAGTGAAATACATGAGGTTCTGAATAATTTACATTCATCAGCCGATAATATTTACAAGTTGCTCAATAATCTTCTTGACTGGTCAAAATCACAGACGGGGAACTTATATTTCAATCCTCATGAATTATCACTAAACTATTTAGTGAACAACACTATAGAACTATTACAAATTTCCGCATCAAACAAAGAGATAACACTTCAAGTAGATATAGAAAATGACATCATGGTTTTTGCCGATGCAGCGATGATCTCAACAGTATTACGAAATATGATAACCAATGCTATCAAATATACTCGCCGCGGGGGTATGGTTTCCGTAAGAGCAAGAGTAGTCAGCGAGAATAAAGCCTATATTACAATCAGTGACAATGGTATTGGTATGCCGGATTCAATATTGAATGACCTTTTCTCTATCAGCACTCAAAAAGGCAGATCCGGAACTGAAAATGAGCCGAGCACAGGTCTTGGATTAGTGCTTTGTAAAGAATTTGTAAGCAAGAACGGCGGTGAAATAATCGTTGAAAGTGATGAAGGTGTCGGAAGTAAATTTTCCTTTACTCTACCACTTTATTCTGAAGAACTCCATAATAATGATAAATAATTATATTTTATTATGCAATAATATGTTACTTTTGTAACGTATTATTGCATAATTATTAAGAAATAATTATTATGATGGATAAATTGAAATTAAAACTGCCGGTAACAGATTACCTGTTTATCGTTCTCGGTGCAGCTATTATGGCTTTGGGAATAGGCGTGTTCCTTGTTGATGCAAAAGTAGTACCGGGTGGTGCAAGCGGACTCGCCATGTCAATTTACTATGTCAGCGGGGGTAAGATTCCAGTTGGTATGGTAATTTGGGCAATTAATGTTCCTCTGTTTGTGTGGGGTTATAAAGAGCTTGGCAAAACATTCGGAGCAAGAACTTTTGTAGGTTTTACTTTTGTATCATTCTTCATTGACTTTTTTCGAGGCGACATACCATTTTTTGAAAACGTAAGACTTCAAGATTTAGATTCAGTAAGACATATCGCCGAAAATGATTTCTTCTTTCTCATACTCATTGGTTCGGTGCTATTAGGTGTAGGTTTGGGAATAATATTCAAATTCCGAGGAACAACAGCAGGATCGGACATTGTTGCCTCAGTACTAAATAAACGTTTTGGTATAAAGCCCGGTGAAGCTATTATGATAATTGATTTTTTTGTAATATCACTTGCCGGAATCATCATATACGTACAAGACTTGTCTCCCGATAAACCTGCGTTATCACTGACTCTGTATGCTTTCTTGTTACTTTTTGTATCGAGCAAACTCATAGATATTATAATAGATGGATTTGATTATGCTCGAGGAGTATTTATCATATCGGACAAATTCAATGAAATAGGCGATGTCATTATGCACGACTTGAGTCGAGGAGCCACCGCCATAAAAACAAGAGGATTATACAGAAATATCGAACGTGAAATGATATATACTATCGTTACTCGTAAAGAGTTAGGTGCTCTGACTCAACTCATCAAAAAGGTTGATCCTTCGGCTTTCATTGTCATAAACAATGTTCACGAAGTATTAGGTGAAGGATTCAGAAGAAGAATTTAAATCTTACTTTATCTTCTTCAATCTTGCAGCAAATGCCCCATCCATACCTGTGCGGTGGGGTATTGAACTATAGTATCCATCAGTGCAAAGTTCCATTGGAATAAACTTTTCAGCAGGTTCCAATTCAAAATCCGGATGATTATCTAAAAACCATTTTACATTCTCTTCATTTTCTTCAGGTTCTATTGTGCAGGTGGAATAAATTATCACCCCTCCCGTTTTGACAATTTTAGCTGCATTTTCAAGTATTTTCCTCTGATGTGGTATCAATTTAATCATGTCCTCGTACTCTTTCTTCCACTTAATGTCCGGCTTTTTGGAAATTGTACCTAAACCTGAGCAGGGTACATCTGCAAAAACGACATCAGCTTCTTCAGAGAAAACATAACTTTCAGAGTCTTTAGTCAGAGTTTCAATTATACTCAATCCTAATCTTTGAGCTCCATCTTTGATAAAACGTAATTTGGAATCATGTTTATCCACCGCTAAAACTTTTCCTTCATTAATCATCATTTCAGCAAGTAGAAATGATTTACCTCCGGGAGCAGCACAAAGATCTATTACATTATTACCGGAATTGACTCCGCTCAATTTTACGGCTAATGAAGCACTCGGGTCTTGAATGGTTATCTTTCCGTTCTTGAAAAGTTCGCTGGCACTTATGTCATATCTTGGTGAGTCGAGAAGTAAGGTACTATTGATGTAAGGAGATACTCTGAACTTTATTTCGTGATTTTCAAATATTGTTTTTACACTTTCTATATCAGAGTTTGTTTCAACTATCCTGACCGGAATATATGGTCTTTGATTATTATAATTCATGAGTTGTTCGGCTTCTTGTAAACCAAACCTGTCAATCCACCTTTTAACAAGCCACTTTGGATGTGAGTATAATACAGAGAAATAATATATCTCATCATCTGCTCTGTCCGGATACCTGATATTATCTAAATTTCTTGCGATATTTCTTAGAACACCGTTTACAATGGCTGCTGTCTTTTCTCCTTGAATCTTCTTTGTTACTTCAACAGATTCATAAATAGCTGCAGGTATTGGAATTCTATTTAAAAACATCATTTGGTATAAAGCAACTCGCATAGAATTTTTAATCAAGTTCAGACATTTCTGATAGTCTCCGTGATAAAAGCCGGTAAGAATCCAATCAATTTTCCCTCTCCAACGAATAACTCCGTTTACAATCTCGGTTAGCAAAGCCTTGTCTTTATTAATCAAATGTTCTTGTTTTAATTCATGTGTCAATAACTTGTCAATATACGAGTCGCTACGGTCATATCTGTTCAAAAGTTTAACAGCAAGATGTCTCACTCCGGGCAAATCATCACTTTTTTTTTCAATTTCTTCGGAATCTGTAACTTTTTCCATAATAAATAAGTACTTAAATAGTTATTTGTATTGATTTCAAAAACCTATTACGTTAAAGATAATGAAAGTATTGTATATTTATATCGCAGCTATCTTATTAGCAACCACTTTATTAAATGCACAAGACCCAAATATATCAACTCCTTTAAGACCTGCTAAGGAAAAGGTTCCAACATACATAGGTTTTATAGCAGGCATGGGGCAAAATTTTCAGTCAGGTGAATATTATGTAGATTGTGCGGATTGTATATTCGAAAATGGTGTAAAAGCCGGATACACTATTGGAATAGTTTATGACCGACTTATAGGTTCGGGATTCAAATACGGAATAGCAGGAATGTTGGATTTTTCAGGTCTGAGTAACAGTTTTATTGAGACCGAGTTAGTATCATTTGAGCTACCCGGTACCGGTGTTAATGAAAATATTCCTGTACGTTTTCGACATACATCCGATATTTCGTATGCTCAAATCATCGGAATGCCGTATATTAAGTATGAGCCGGCATCATTTTTCTTTGTCAGAATTGGTCTTGGCGCTTCATACATATTCGGTTCCTCGCTAGTTCATGACAAAGAGCTTATTCAACATCAAGCAAGATTAAGTAATGGCATGTTAGTCTCAATTACAATTCCGGGTACCAATGATACCAAAGTCAATATTCAAGACAGCGAAATCAGGGATTTGAACAATTTTCAGATTTATCTGATGCCCGCAATCGGATTTAAAATTAATTTTTCGGAAACTACATACCTACAACCAACCTTACAATACAATATTGCCATGAGTGATTTATCAAATCAAGGGAAAGACTTTAGAATTCACCAGTGGAGACTGTTATTCGAGCTTGGATTCAGACTTTAGTCGTGAAAATGCCATAAAACACTACAAAAAGTGTTAATTTTTTTCAACACATGTTAAATTTTCTTTGTCTTTTCAATACTTTTAGCTAAATTAACACTTTACAAATTTCTTTTTCAAAAAAACTTTTTTTAAACTACAGGTAAGAGAAAGATTAAATGTTTTGTGCAATTTAGTTAGAATGAAATATAATAGATTATTAATTTATTATGAATGTAACATGTATATTAAATTATTTATTCATTAACTATATATGACAATACAATTATGAATAAATGATAAAGAAATTAAAAGTAAAGGCAATTTTGTGCGAAAAAATATTAAGTTTTTAGTTTATTAATTACAGGTAGGAGCTTATGCAAAGATTTATTACGGTTTTATATGCTCTGGTGATGGCAACCTTTTTAGGAGTTGTCGGCTTAAATGCCGGAAATCAAGAAACCGGGGAAGAATCCGGGCTGAACACACCCGGTAGTGGTGTAATGTATCTAATCAGTGCCGAACTTGTTGCTCAACAGAGTGACGACAAAGGTATTTTAGGTAAATCAAACAGAATCAAGATTATAAATCTAGGTCCTGTTGTAAACTCACCGGGAGTAGATTACGCTCCCACAGTAAGTGCTGACGGCAAGACTTTATTTTTCGTTTCTGACCGTCCCGGCAGCAAAGAGTTGGATGGTGTTCCATCACATGACTTCTGGGCAGCTGCAAAGAAAGAAAGGCTTGATACTGTTTTTGCTAGCCCTTACAATATTGATACTCTGACTACATTGAATTATCTCAATGTAAACACTGTACATGCAGAAGGAGCAGCATCAATATCTGCTGACAGACAAAGTTTGTATTTCACCGCTTGCAACAGACCCGATGGGCTTGGTGTTTGTGATATATACAAATCAACTATCGAAGGTAACAAATGGGGCAGACCCGTGAATCTGGGACCAAATGTTAACTCTGAATATTGGGAAGCACAGCCCTCAATTTCACCGGACCAAAGAAGAATCTATTTCGTTTCTACTCGTAAGGGTCCTAATAGTAACGGTAAACCGGTGATTGAGAACATGGATATCTGGTACTCAGATTGGGATGATGAGCTTGAAGAATGGAAACCCGCCCAAAATCTTGAAGAAATAAATACTTCAGGATGGGAATACACACCTTTTATTGCCGCTGACAATGTTACACTTTTCTTCGCATCTAACAAGCATAAGCCCAATTACGGTGGTTTAGACTTCTATTTGTCAAGATTAGACCCTGTTACAAACACATGGTCTCAACCCGAGAACCTTGGCGAACCTTTGAATACAAAAGATGATGAAGCATTCATAACTTTACCTGCTTCAGGTGATATTATTTACTTCTCATCAACCAGAAAAGATTTACCGAACTATCAGGGAAATCTCGACGTATTCATGGCTTTC
>JBAYPL010000022.1:0-18349 GCA_041677745.1 Kapaibacterium sp. (SeqCode) | reverse complement strand
TTTTCAAGATGCCGATAGTATGTTCCTTATTTTCCCATTCAACTTCAAAAATCATCCTGTATTTTCTATTTAATCTCATTGAATATTGATTTTCTCCGTATAACTTTTCAAATTTAGCAGCAGGGTCTTTCCATAAATCATAAATATCTTTTGCTGCCTGAATAAGGTTTATCCTTAGAAAGAACTTGTCTAATGTATCAACTTGTAACCGAAATTTCTTCGATTTACCTGTCTCATATAGTTTTAATAATTCTTTATCATCTATTTCTACTTCCATAAAGTACCATAGTAAATTTTAAAAAGTCTATAGACTAATCAAAAACAATAACGAATATTCATAATAAATGTTTTACAAAAATAGAAATAATATGTTATATTACAAAATATATTTTAACATTTAAGGTGTTATTATATAATAATATTATTATATAATTGAATTAATTGATTGAAAAAATTAGAAATTACCGACAATTAAATTTGTTTATTGCCGATAAATTGTTGAAAATATGTTGGCTTTAATACAAAAAAATCCTTGTAAATATTTGTATTACAAGGATTTATAAAATCATTTTGTGGAGATGGCGGGAGTCGAACCCGCGTCCGAAGAGCTTCACATTGAGCCGCTACATGTTTAGTTTATCTTTGGTTTTGTAGGATTCAGGATAACCGATAAACAGGTTCCAAAATCCGAGTGCCTAAGTGTTTCACTCATTAGTTCGGCACAGACCGCTGAGCAATCCTGTCTTTTTGCGACACCTTATGAAAACCGGACAGGCACAACCTTCATAAGATGAGCTGCGTTTAATTAGGCAGCTAAAGCGTAGTTATCTTCTGCATTTATTGCAGTACCGGTTGTATTTACGTGCACCACCGATTGAGCACGACATGCTGCATCAACAATCCGACACCCCGTCGAATCCGTTACATCCCCGTAACAATAATAAGAGACGTTCCATCTAATTGTAAATTTTACTTCATGTATTCCTTGAAGTGTTTATTGTATTTTCTATTCAGAAGAAATACTATTCGATACACGCCATAAGCAAAAAATGGTGCCGCAACAACATCTACGGTATAGTGTACATGCTGTATAAGCACTGCTGCACCGATTATTATTGTAGAAAAAAGGAAAAATAACCTGAAACTCTTTTTTTCAGATACTAAATACATTATAAAAATTGTTGCAGTGTGTCCCGAAAAGAACAGGTCCTTTGTCATCAGCTTTCCGACACCTACTTCGGATACCATCGGGTCAATCAATGGGAGAATACTTGCCGGTGCTTCAAGGGGAATAGAGTACATGGCGACAGTCCGAATGGCAAGCATCAGGGTATATGATTGGAGACCGAGCATTAGTGACTTAGGAGCAGGCAATAGACTGACTATTGCTATTACTACTGAAGCATACATAACAATAAATGTAAACCAAGATATGTCAACAGGGTTGAATAAGGCTAATATCGGGTCAGGAAGAACTATTCCCGGATTATCTTCGACGAAAGCCAAAAATCTTGTGAACATAAACAATCCGATTACTACAGATAATATTGAAAGTATTATCTGATATGAAAACCCTTTTTGCCCGAGCTCTGACGTCCAGGCTTCTTTTATGCTTTTAAGGAACATGTTGATAGATTAATATTCTGATAAAATTTGTATATGATTAAAAAAAAACAATCTTATTGTAAAGTTCTTATAAAAAATCGTTACTTTTAAATACGAAACATTGTATTGATTCTAACGTAAAATAAAAATGATATTCATGATTAACAAAAAAGGACTCGAAATATGGATGAAATGAATGAACAGCCTCAGAAGATGCCGGCTTATCCGCCGCCTCATAGAAGCCAAAGAAGAAAGACAAGCAATTGGTGGATACCTCTATTGATTATAGGTGTAGTTGTTGCTTTGTTTTTTGTGTTTATAGCTGTTATCGTATCACAAATCGGTGGAGCATTCGAGAAACAGTCAGTAGAGGTCAAAAATAATTCGATTCTTTATCTTACTTTCAGCGGAGGGATGCAGGAGTATTCGCAAACAAATCCTTTTGCTGCTTTCACCGGTGACAAGAGCGGTGCATCGTTTTTTGAAACTATAAAAGCAATTCAAAATGCCGCTAATGACGAAAAGATAAAAGGTATATACATTAAACAAAACTTCGAGCCTTTTGGTTTTGCGAAAGCTCTCGAGTTGCAGGATGCTCTTGTAGAATTTAAAAAATCCGGTAAGTTCATTTATGCTTTCATGGAAGTAGGCAATGAAAATATGTATTTCAATCTTCTGCCGGCTGATTCGATATTCATGCCGGGCGAAGGAATAATGGAGCTAAATGGTTTTGGTGCTTCTTCAATATTTTTGAAGGGCTTTTTCGAGAAAATTGGTATTGACTATCATGTTGTGCATTTCGAGGATTTCAAATCAGCTGGTGATATGTACAATCAGACCAAATTTACAGATTCTGCAAAACATCAGATAAGAGTTATACTGGAACAAAGAAATAAGTATTTCGTAGATGCTGTATCAAATTTCCGTAAAATGTCGAAAGAGAAGCTGGCAGATGTTATGAACCGTGGCGTATATACTGCCGATTCATTACTTGAAGAAGGTTTTATTGATGCTTTTGCAACAGAAATGAACGTCAAAGAATTTTTACGATACAGGGCAAATGAAGAACCTTACAATCTTGAACTATCTGTAAAAGAGGGAAGCACAGGGGAGATGTTTAATGCTGATTTTAAAGGGAAATTAAACCTTGTGGGTGTCGGTGACTATCTGTCAACTATGACATCGGGCTCAGATGAAGTTTTCGACAAGGACATCGAAATAGCCGTAATCAATGGTGTCGGTCCGATTAATTCCGGTCGCAGCGGTGATAATGGCTATTCAGCTGACTATACAATCCGTTCCGGTGACTTTGTCAGAAATCTTAGAAAAGCTCGCAATAATAAAAATGTGAAAGCCATTATTATCAGAATAGACAGCCCCGGTGGTTCTGTAATTGCGTCAGAAGAAATCTGGGACGAAATCATCAGAGCAAAAAGCGTGAAACCTGTGTATGCTTCCATGAGTGATGTCGCTGCTTCCGGTGGATATTACATGGCAATGGCTTGCGATACCATAATAGCACATCCGGCAACCATTACCGGTTCAATAGGTGTAGTACTTGCCGTTCCTAATGTCAGTGGTACCTTAAATAAATTAGGAATCACAGCTGATACTATTAACACAAGCAATGCAGCCCAATTTATGAACGGCTATTTCCCTTATGATACAAAATCGAAAGAAAAGTTGTACGAGCTTTCAAAAGGTATATACAACAGATTCCTTTCAAGAGCTGCCGAAAGCAGAAATATGACTTTTGATGAGCTCCGAGCTGTTGCTAAGGGAAGAGTATGGACCGGTGAAGATGCATTAAGCAGAAATCTTATTGATACCATTGGCGGCTTGCAAACTACTATTGACATAGTTAAGAATCGTCTTGGAATTCCATTGGACAAGAAAGTTTACGTAAGATTTTTCCCGGAAAAAGTTGACGATATGCAAATGTTGTTACAATTGTTCGGCTTAGGTAATAAAGAATCCGGTGAAGATGAGGATATTAAGATTGAGCTTGCCAAGTTGATGGGTTTAACACCTGAAGCATTCCTTGCCAACTGGAACATGCTACCGGCTGATGTTCAAAACCAAATGAAGTATATGTTTGAATTGTCGAAAATATCTGCTCGTGAGCAGTCTATGGTAGCAATGCCGTACTTAATAGACATTAAATAAGTACTTAACACTTTATACAAATTCCGCCTGAAACATCTTTTTTTCAGGCGGTTTTATTTATATTCTGAATCCTTTCGTACGAAAATCGTTCAGTGCGTCACACAAAATCATGTAGTCACTCAAATCATTGAATATTTGGGCGCTTATGCGAAAGAAAACCGCATCTTCTATGATTCCAAAAAAAAGCTCAATACTATAATTATCAAGAAAATGTCTTCTGAGTTTCATTGTGATATCAGGTGAAATCTTAATTTTATCAGTCAGAAAGAATGTGGCTAAACTCGTATTTAAGCTGTCATTAGTCGAATAAGTATCAAATTTTGAAATAATCAGTCTTTTAGCATCTCTTATCAATTCAGTATTATGTTTTATGATTTCATTACCGCCGTATCTCAAATAGAAATCAACGGCATCACCGCTTGCAATCCATTTAGACAGGTCTTTGGTACCCTGCCATTCAAATTCTCGAATCATTGATGAATTATAGAACATTGATATAATCGGAGGGTGAATTTCATCTTTAAATCTTTCGGATACATAAAGGAATGCGGACCCCTTTGGAGAGAACAACCATTTATGATTATTACTCGTATAAAAGTCAAATTTGGGATTGGACAAGTCAAGATTAGTACAACCAATTCCATGAGCAGCATCAACAATAGTGATAATCCCATTTTCACTGAAAATTTCAGACAATGTGTCATAAGGGAAAATAATTGATGAAGTCGAAGCAACGCCATCTAATAATACAACTTTAGTATCTGATGAAATACTTTTTCTGAAAATCTCGATTATCTCTTCATGGTCTGTAAGAAAGGGTATATGGATTCTGCGTAATTTAATATCAGAGTATTTTTCATAATACAACAATGTATTGACAATTGCCGGATATGTGTGATTTGTATAAATAATCTCACCGCTGAGCTTCTTTTGAAAAATTAAAAAATGAAGTGCTGAATTCACGGCACTTGTAGCATTATCAACGAAACAAATATTATTAACGTCGGCATGTGTAAGATTTGCAATTTTAGCTCTTGAAGTGTTAAGCATCTGTTCTGATTCTTCCAGCATAAACGTTATCGGTGTTTTTTCTAAAAGATACTTATACGAGTTTTGAGCCTCTAAAATAGAAATCGGAGTAGCACCGAAAGAACCGTTATTAAGAAAAACAACATCTTTGTTGAGGTTCCAAAGGCTAAGTAAGTGTTTACCGTATTTTAACATAATCTATTAACTCCTTTTATTAAAAGTTTGCCCCTTCCATACGATTCTACTATCTAATAACAGAGGGGGGACAATCAATTCCATTAGCATGAAGAATCCAACAGCAGGGATTATCCACGAGTACAATCTATTTTCTTTTAAAATATTCATGACAGGCTTGATGATGATATAATCACCGATTATTCTCGTGAATAGTACGGCAAGAATCCACACAGGCTTAAAAGCAATGAGAGCTACAATCAGACCAATCCAGACTGCTAGGGATGTAAGAGTGAATAGTACGGCATTCATACCCAAATCTATTCCACCTACAGCCCAACGTTTATGTTGAGAAATATATTCTTTAAAATTTTCGGTGGGCAATGTATGTACAGTAGAATCATAATCGCAAAGATAATTCACCTGATAACCTGATTTAAAAACAGCTTTCAACAAGGCAAGATCCTCTGTTACAGAAAATTTAATATTTGGATAACCACCAATCATATCATAAACAGACCTTCGAATCGAGAGATTGTTACCATAGCAGCCCAGCGGATTATTCCAACCGACACCGGCACTTGCCATTGTGTGCATATAAATCCATTCTACTGCCTGAATCTTATCGAAAGCTGATTCACCTTTAATTAGAGTATAAGATGGTACGAGTCCGACATTTTTATTCCTAAATCTATTCACCACTGTTGATATCCATTTATGATTTACCAAGCAGTCGGCATCAGTCATCATGATGATTTCACCATTTGAAGCTTGAATCCCGTAATGAAGAGCACCCGGTTTACCTCTGAGGTTGCTTTTTTCAGAATCACTTTTAATATGTAGTGCTGTAAGGTTGTCGAACTCTTCGGACAATTTATCTATAATCTCGCCTGTTCTATCGTCAGACCTGTCATTAACGACATATAACCGGAACAGATTTTTGTCGTAATCGGAATTCATGAGAGCTCTAACACACAATTCAATTTTTGATTCTTCATTTCTTGCCGGAATAATAATTGAAACACTATGTTTATAATCTAAATCCTCATTTGGATTTTTTTTGCCCCTTTCGATTGAACTGCCAATAAACATAATCATTGCTCGCATAGCAAAGATAACGACAGATGATATTATAATCCATATCATATAAAATAAATTCCGCTTCTTAAAGACTTATTGAAATTTGATAATCATTTTAGATTAAAGTCGTATTTAGCAAAAAATATTTTGAAACATAAGTGAAACAGATAGATTTATTAAACGGTCCTATAGATTCTACACTTAGAAGATTTGCGGCACCGCTGGCAATTAGTTTTGTTGTAAACTTATTATATGCATGGATAGATTTGTTCTTTGTAAGCAAGTTAGGACCATCGGCAGTAGCGGCTTTAGGTATCAGTGAACGTATCTGGTTCTTCACATTCGCAGTAGGAAGCGGGTTTGCAGTCGGTAGCGGAATAATAATAGCCCGTAGGGTAGGAGAGGGTCAACCGGAATCAGCTGCAAATACAGCGATGCAATCTATTGTTTTAATGTTTATTATGGGTGTGGTTTTAGCAGGATTATTATTTATTTTTCTTGATAACATTCAATATCTTCTGGGTATCAAGGGAGATGTTGCAGTATTGTCAAGATATTATTTTACTTCATTTATTTGGGGAGTACCTTTTAATTTCCTGATATTTCAAATAAACGCAATTATACGTTCAGCAGGCAATTCTGCATATCCCATGTACATACTTCTTCTGTCCAACGTAATAAATGTCATACTAACACCAATATTGATGTTTGGATATTTGGGAACAGAACCGATGGGTATTTACGGTGCAGGTCTCGGTACATCCTTATCATATTTGACAGCCTCGATGTTCGGATTATTTATTATGTTTAAGAAATTCAAGATATTCAGAGTCAACATCAGGACTTTAAAGCCGGACCCGGAAGTATTAAAACTAATCTCAAGGCTCGGAATACCCGCCTCCGTGCAATTAATGGCAGTCAGTATTACAAGTATGGGACTTGCTGCCAATGCTAATTTGTTCGGGACAGAGATACTGAGTACATATATCATCGGGTTACGTGTAGATATGATGGTTTCAATGTCAATATTAGCTGTCGGAGCCGCCGTAGAAATTATCTCGGGTCAAAACATGGGAGCCGGTAATATTGACCGAATAATCCTATACAAACGTTCAGCTATTAAACAACTTACCATCTTACTTCTGATTTTTGGCATATTAGTCTTCATACTCGGCGACAAAATCGGTTCACTGTTTACTGATGATGCCGGTATAATTTATGAAGTATCAATTTACTTGAAATTTGCAGTCTTCGGATACATTCCGTTTGCCATAGGAATAGTATGTATAAGAATAATTAGCGGTGCCGGCGATTATATGGGAAGTTTGAAAATCGTATTTTTCAGTTTGATTCTTTTGCAATTACCCGGAGCATATATTTTTTCATCCTTGACGGGGAATAGAATCTCGATTTGGGTTAGTACACTAATTTCGATGGTATTTTTCTCGATATATGGTTATTTACAAGTGAAAAAAAAGACTTGGGTAAGCATGAAATTGTAAAAGTTTTCAACAAATGTAAAAAAAAGTAAAAAAAAATGAATTTTTCGGAGACGTTTTTGAAGTTAATGTGTCTATCTTAGTGAGAAAAGAAAAAATGTTAAAAAAATTAACGAAGTTTACATTAAAAATACTATATTGCAAAGATGAAATTGTCAAAATTGAAAAATTATAAAATTATGTTTTTTATTACTATTTTGTTTAACTAATTTACTTAGGGGTTTTAAATGAAGAAGCTTTTACTCCTTATAGCTCTTACATTTGGCTTGGTTATGAGTTCCGTACTCGCCAAGGACAAAGAAGCAGATGAAGAAGAGCTGTTAAGAAAGAGCCAGTTGCAGGAACCGCCTACATTTAACGCAGGTTCTACGAGTTTCCCGAGAAACTTCAATCCGACCTCGCAATGGCAGGATCCGGGCAATGCAGCAGTTTCTACCGGCTACTACTGGGTTGACGATAGAGAACAATTGCTATCGTTCCCGGGCATGAAGCCGGCATTAGCTATTGCAGACACGGCATACCAGCCGGAGCTTTGGCGTAAAATCATTCCCGGTCCGAGAATTCTACCCAAATCACATTGGGATCAGAATAAACAGGAAGGCTTTGCATTTTTCCGCCAACCGGCAGATGATGACTTTTGGACAAATCCTTCAGACTCAACCGATGAAGCCATAGCCGGTCCGATTCCGTTGGGTATTCGTGGCGGATTCTACTTCAACGGACTTCGATACGACTCATTCTATGTATCAACTAATGGTGTTATCGCCCTTACAAACAGAAGATATTTCTATGATGTAAACGGTAATCGTGTAATTCCTCCCGGAGCAGATAACTGTTACGACCCAATGTCAATGGACTGGTTTGCAGGTGGTGTCCGCGGTAGAGATACACTATGGTTAAGAAACTGGAATAATACACAAGACACAATTACTCCTGATGGTAAACGAATACCGGATCTTGACGGTAACGGAAATGTTCAATACAAAAACGGTTTGAACGACCCTGTTCCCGACAACTTCGGATACCAATTCTCAGTGTTAGGAGCTAATCCTCAGAATATTGGTCAGGCTCTAAGTACCACAAGCGGTATCAGAGCAAGAGGCGGAGACATCATGAATGCAATTCCGCTGACCAGTAAATCAGCAGTAATTGCTCCGTTCTGGGGAGATTTGATGCTTTCACAATATGACCCCGAAAACAAGAAACGTGATGAGCACGGTATGGTTCACTATAAGAGAACATATACTAATGACTCGCTTATCATTGCTTTCTTCCGCATACAGCCTAAAGGCACAATTTCGCATTCAATGGGTTCAACGGTTTTTGACCCGGATCTTCGTCCGGGTAACATAGATAAGCCTAATTATGTTACCGGTACGGCTCACGTTGTTCTTTCAGCTGTTGACTCCAGTATTACAATTCACTATACCAATATGACAGGTAGAATCACAACTACCAGCCGTCCGGTATATGCTCATGAAGTATTCAGATATAATACTACTTGCGGTGTAAGAGGATTTGCTCGTCATATCAACTTTGGTAAAGGTGGTATTACCAACAATGAACCTTGGGCTGGAGAATATCCACAATCAACCACTTGGTTCCAACAATATCGTACAAACAATCCTAACTTTGAATATCCGAACACCGGTTCGGTAGTTAAATTCAAACAGTGGCAGAATACTCTTAGAGTACATGAAATCTCTTACAGAGTTCGCAGTAAAGATCCACAAGCCGATAATAAAACTGCATTTACTCAAACTATTCCTGCTGCCGATGTAGATGATTATGAATTGCTTGCTGGTCATGAAAGACTTGGCGCGATTCAGCCTGTTGCATTGATTCAGAACCTTACAAATGAAATCCAAGGTCCTAACGGTGTGAATTTCGTGAAGCAAGACCTTAGATTCCGTGGTCGTTTCCAAATTCGTAACGTTATCTCAAACAGAATCATATATAACCGTCTTGTTCCGGTTGATGCATTGTGTATGGGATTGGATGATACTCCGGAAGAACTTCAAAAATGTGTTGATGACCCATCAGTTAAGGTACGTCTTGCTAACTTTAACGGTACTACCTTAAATATTATCAATGATTTTCAATCTACCGGATTTACAGGTGTTCCTCCTTACTATTTCGTTCAGATACAGTTCCCGCCTTTTGAAGCCAATGAATTTATTGACAACCATATAGGTAGAATGAGATCTTTCGTAATAGCGGAGCCTATTGATCCTGAATCACAAGAAAGATTACGTGATAATTGGCCTTTTGATGATACATCAAAAATCACACTCTTTGTAATGGGTAGATTCTATGATGACCATCCAATGGAGGACTTCAGACAATTTGAAGATGACGGCTCTATGTGGCATGTTGATACCGAGTCAGGTGACAACATTCCTTCTGCTTGGAAATGGGTAAATATTAATGCTGAAATGGTTTCAGGTGAAGACGTTTCAAAATATCCCCTTTCTCCTCGCGTAGCTGTTGCTAATCACAACTATACTGTACTCAAAGCGATGAATCAACCTGTGATTTTACGATCACCCGTTATAAAGATGAACCGTGTTCAGTTCAGTGGTGCCGAACCTCTACCTAAGTATCAAGACGGTAGAACACCTAAACGCGGCGGTGACGAAATCCGTTCATTCCCGATTGACTTAACAGGAAAACAAAATCCAATTTTGACACTATCAATACAAAGAACTACTCACAGAGAAGATTGGCCTCGCGGATACAGCGATCAACAATTGATTGGTCCTGAACCAAGAATAATTAGCCAAGGTAACCTTCTTAATGCTTATGTTGATGGTATGTCGGTGAGTGCTGTTCCTGATGAAATTGCAGTTGAATTTGCAAAACCATCTGATGATGAAATTGACAGAATAACTAACATAAAACTTGAAGATTGGAGACATCTGCCTTTCCGTAGAGGTACTTCTACTGCAGCGTTGACTAATCAAGCTCCATTGACTTTATTTGGCGGTGGTGGTTATATGATTGGTTTCCTCGAATCAGATAAAGACTCAACTTTGGCATTGCCTGACCCAAATACAGCTAAATTCAACGGTCTTCGTGCTAATGTTTATGATGACGGTATTGACTGGGAATATCAAAAGTTTGCTATTCCGATACCCGATACTTTCCTCCTTTGGAAAAATCAGGGAGCCAAGTACTTCCGTTTCAGAATTAAAGTGTTAGCTACAGATGATATCAAATGTGTTCCCGGATGTATCGAAGATGATACAGATGATTTCTATGTTGATAACATAAAAATCTTGTACCGTGCCGAAATCACAGATATCGAAGTAACTTCGGTAAAAGTTTCTTGGCCATATACAATAGTTCCTGCTTCACAGGCTACTAATGTACCTATCACTGTACGTGTTTCAAATAACACTGACATTGATGCACCAAACTTTACTGTTAAGGTTAAAATCTTTAGAACAAACCAACAAGGTGACTTGATTAATGATGAACCGATTTACTGTCGTACAGTCACAATTTCTAACCTTGTTAGAAGAGCTTCATTGGATCAAATTATGCCTTCATGGAATGCTCGTAAGAGCTTGTTGGATACCGTAACTTTCTACAGATTGCAAGCTATGGTAATACTTCCGGAGCCTGACTTGGTACCAATAAACGACACAACTTACTCAGACTTTACTCTTAATGTTGGTCGCGTATTTGCCTATGACCCTGCTGATGCAGAGCCATCAAACTCATCTATGTTGGGAGCTAACGGTCTTAACTTCTTACTTCCACAGCTTCCTTCCGGACAGCCTCGCTCAGGTCCTACCTGGGATCAAGTTGTTGATACAAGAGGTTCTGTCGGTGGTAGTGGTTCAGGTGCTGTCGCTATGAAGTTTACATTGCTTAACTCAGATACTTTACGCGGATTCTCAGTCCTTTGGGCTACTATGAATCAGGCTGCAGATCAGATTACAATGTCACTCTATGATGGTGCAGAAAGGTTGCCATTGTCAAATAACCTTTTGAGAAGAGTTATTACTACTCGTGGTGGTCCGGGTCTTCAAAATGCTTACGGACGTTATGTTGACTATGTATTTACAGAACCTATTCCACTTAGAAGCGGAACTTACTGGATTTCAATTTCTCAGGACGGCGAAACAGGTATGGAATTAGGTGCATCCTCTTCAAGAGGCGGTATGAGAACACTGAATACTTATGTATCTCCTGCCGGTGTCTATGGTGAAGCAGGTACTACTGTCGCTATTGACAAAAACTTCAGAAGAGTCGTTAATGGTAATCTTGTTAATGATAACTACTTCGCTTTCCAAAATGTTTCAGGATCACTTGGCTGGGTTGAGTTCACTCCTTCATCGGGTAACATTGCTTTCGGTCACTTGAATCATTACGGTCAGCCGGTAGATAACGGTACTCAAACAATGACAAGAGGTTTCTGGGTTCCAATGATTCGTCCTTACTTCGGTCCGAAATCTTTCGGTGAAGCTGCTGACGAGTTCCAATGGTGCCTTGATGATGTTCCTGTAGAACTTTATTCATTCAATGGATTTGTACGTCCTTCAGGCATTGACTTGATGTGGGAAACTGCATCAGAAACAAATAACTACGGCTTCTATGTTGAAAGAAGATTAGCTGAAACAAATGATGAATTTAAGCAAATCGGCTTCGTTGCCGGTGTCGGTAATTCTTCTGCTATCAGCCGCTATAATTTCTTCGACAAGGATGTAACAGTCAAGACTACTTACGAATACAGATTGAGACAAGTTGACAGAGACGGTACTCAGGATTGTTACTCTTCTAATGTTGTTACGCTTACTTATGATAGACTCGGTGAGCTTACATTAGAACAAAACGTTCCTAATCCATTTGTTAACCAGACTCTTATTAAGTTTGAAAATCCACAGGCTCAGAATGTTAGACTGGAAGTGGTTGACTTATTTGGTAAAGTCGTGAGAACTCTTGCTAACGAAATGATGGCAGCTAAAGAACATTCAGTTCTGTTTGACGGTAATGATGAATTGGGCAACGCTCTTCCGAGTGGCTCCTATATATACAGACTTACTGCCGACAATGAGATTCGTACTGCCAAGATGAATATCGTACGTTAATAATCAACGAGTTATATAATGTTTCGATGATTCAAAAAGCAATTAATTCAGCCCTTTGCCTAAGGTAAAGGGCTGAAATATTGCAGAATAAATTAGGTAATATTTTATGTTATAGATTCAGATGATAAAAATTGTGTTCGATAAAAGAATTTTTATATGTTGATTTGAATTGCTATTTTTGAAATATTTGCGTGTGATAATTTTAGTATTTATAACATAAAATATTATATTAATTACGAATAAAACTATTATTTTTAATTTTAAAAGAAAACATTAGACTGATATAAAAACGGAAAGAAGTTATGCAAATTAAAGGATCAAAAATTCTTGTTTTGGGCGGCTGGGGCTTAGTAGGCTCAGCTATTTGTCGTAAATTGATGGAACATTCACCGGCTCAGTTGATTGTATCTTCCTTAAAAGAAAGTGAAGCAATTGACGCAGTTAACCAATTAAGAGCTGAATATCCGGACGTAAATCCTGAAATGTTTATACCTAAATGGGGCAATATTTTTACTAGAACCGACTGGAAAGACATTGATTTTCGTGACATATTAACTACTGATGATAAAAGAAAACTACATATAAAAGATATTTTCTTCGAGCTTAATGATGATATCGTAAACAGGTCGTCATTGTATAAACTTATTACAGAAACAAAACCGGATTTGGTTGTTGACTGTATAAATACTGCTACCTCAATTGCTTATCTTAATATTTACAACACTGTATCAAATGCGATTAAAGGCATTGAAGACAACAACTTTGATGTAGCGATGGCCGAGCAAATTATGGCCAGTTCTTATATACCACAACTTATAAGACACGTGCAGCTTTTGTATAAAGGACTCCAAGATGCCAACTCTAAAATGTACTTCAAAATTGGTACAAGCGGAACCGGTGGAATGGGCTTCAATATTCCTTATACTCACAGTGAGGAAAGACCATCGAGAGTACTGCTTGCAAAAAATGCTGTAGCCGGTGCTCAAACATTATTGCTTTTTGCTCTTGCAAGAACTCCGGGAGGACCAATTGTCAAAGAAATTAAACCTACTGCCGCAATAGCTTGGAAAAAAATTGCTTATGACATAGTCAAAAGACGCGGACAAGCAATTGAACTTGTTGATATGCCGGTAGATAATGCTAAGCATAATGACGAATATCTGAAATTTGACGATATGGATGGTGTAATCGAAACAGGTGAAAAATTCAAATCTGTATTTATTGATACAGGTGAAAACGGCATATTCTCACGCGGTGAATTTCAGGCTATTAGCTCTTTAGGTCAGATGGAAATCATTACTCCTGAAGAAATAGCCGAATATCTTGTATATGAAGTCAATGGCGGAAATACGGGTAAAGATATAATTCAGGGGCTTGATGCATTTACCATGGGACCTACTTACAGGGGTGGTATGTTGCGTAATAATGCAATGAAAAAATTGGATGAACTCGAACATAAACACAATGTAAATAGTGTTGCATTTGAACTCCTTGGACCACCACGTTTGTCAAAGTTACTCTATGAAGCATATTTATTAAAACGTTTGGTCGGAAGTATGAACAAAGTTTCAAACTTCTCCGCAAAAGAATTGTCCAATAAAGCTGAAGAGCTGATTAGTAATGATGATAACCTGAGAAGACAGATATTATCTATCGGTATCGCGGTGCTGTTGAAAGACGGAAAGTCTTATCTACGCGGTAAAGATATTAAAATACCGGTCAGACGTGGTGAAGAAAAACTTGAAATGACTGAAGAGAATATAAATCAATGGTGCTACGACGGTTGGATAGACCTTCGCGAAAGTAATATTTCAACTTGGATTGGCAGGATAAAAGACATCATTGCTCATTCAAATTCTATTCCGACAAGTGAAACAAGTTCAAGATATACTTATACCAATGATTTTTGGGAACATTTTGAAACAATTGATGAAGGTAAAATTGTCAGCTGGATATTTGAATATGAAGATAAAGGTTGGCGGTTTAAACGTTGAAAATATGAACAAAGAAAATAAAGTAATATTATGTTTTACAAATTTATTGGGGTTTTTTAAATGAAGAATCTCTTACTACTTATAGCTCTGAGTTTTGGCTTGCTGGTTACTGCTGCGCAAGGTAAAGACAAAGAAGCCAATGAGGAAGAGCTGCTAAGAAAAAGTCGGTTGACGGAGCCGGGTATATTTAATTCCGCCTCCACCAGCTTCCCGAGAAACTTCACTCCAACAAGTGCATGGGCATCACCACAGAATGCTGCGGTGTCAACCGGATACTATTGGATTGATGATCAAGAGAAGTTGAACGATGAGATGTTCCCAGACATGCGGCCCTCACCTTCTAAGATTGATACAGGTTACCAGCCCGGATTATGGAGAAAAATTGCCGTTGGACCCAGAGTATTCCCCAGATCACATTGGGAACAGAATACACAGGAAGGATTGGCATTCTTCCGTCAGCCGGCAGATGGTGACACTGACGGCTCATTCTGGAACAATCCTTTAGATTCAACAGATGAAGCTCTTGCAGGACCGATTCCGATCGGTATTCAAGGCGGATTTTATTTTAATGGTATTCGCTATGACTCATTCTATGTATCAACTAATGGATTGATTGCATTGACCAATAGAAGATATATATATGATCAAAATGGAAACCGAGTCGTGCCTCCGGGTGCTACAAGTGCCTATGATCCAATGTCAATGGACTGGTTTGCAGGCGGTTTCCGCGGTAGGGATACTATGTGGGTTCGTACCTGGGATAACAGTTCCGACTCAATTAATCCTTCGACCGGTTCGAGAATTCTTACTTATGATGAATTTGGAAATGTTATGTTCCGTAACGGACTTACAGACCCGGTTCCTGATAACTTCGGTTACCAGTTTTCTGTTTTAGGAACAAGCCCGGTTGCCATAGGTTTCGACAGAACTGTTACTACTAATGGTATCAGAGCTCGTGGCGGTGACCTGATTAATGGTATTGACCAGGCATGTAGAACTGCCATCATAGCGCCTTTCTGGGGCGATATGATGTTGTCACAGTATAATCCTAATGCTAAAGTAAGAGAAGAACATGGTAGAGTCTGGTATAAGAGAACAGAAACAAAAGACTCCTTAATCATTGCTTTTTTCAATGCACAGCTTAAAGGTGATGTCGTAGCTGCTTTAAATGCAGGAAATCCAATTTATGCAAATATTCCTCCCGATACAAGACCCGGACATCCAAGCTACGCTACTTCCGATGCACATATTGTGTTGTCATCCATAGACTCAAGTGTAACAATACATTATACGAGAGTCAGTGACAGTGTAGAATATCTTGACCCTAACACTGCTGTTTATGTCAAAGCTGCTGCCCGTGAAGTATTCAGATACAACACTGTATCTGGTGTTCGCGGATTTGCTCGTCACGTAAATTTTGGAAAAGGCGGATTAGCTCCAGGTCAACCTTGGGCAGGAGAATATATACAAGCTACAACTTATTGGGATAGATATCTTTCTGATACTGTTACTTCGGAAACAATGTATCCTCAATCTATGTCGGCTGTAAAATTTAAACAGTGGAAGAATACATTACGTGTTCAATCCTTAAATTTCAGAGTCAGAAGCCGTAACGCGGGTGCTTCTAATCCAAATGAGTATGTAACGACGTTGAGCACTTCTGAAATTGAAGATTTCGAACTTTTAGCCGGTCATGACAGACTTGGTCAAATCCAACCTTTAGCAATAGTTCAAAATTTATCAAATGAAATTCAAGGTCCTGACGGCGTTAACTTTATGAAACAGGATCATAGTTTCAGAATGAGATTCTTGGTAAGAAACTCAATTACCGGAAGATCCATTTATAATCGTGTTGTTCCTGTCAGTGCACGTTGTATGGAATTATCCGATGATCAGCTTACTGAATGTAATGGAGACGAGACTATAAAAGTTCGTTTGGTCAGAGGTAATCAAGTCATGACTGAAAATGATTTTATTAACTTTGGATTCGGTGGTGTACCTGCTTACTATGGAGCTCAAGTGCAATTCCCACCTTTCGAGCCAAATCAGTTCATTGATGAGCATGTCGGTAAGATGTCTGTTATGGCAATAGCAGAACCGATTTATCCGGCAGGCAATGTTTCTTATGAAGATCATTGGCCCTTTGATGATACATTAAAGACTACAATGTTTGTAATGCGTAGATATTATGACCAAAATCCTGATGAAAGATTCAGAGTTTTTGATGATGACGCTACAGAATGGTTTATTGATCTTGAAAATAACGTAAATATTCCTTCAGTATGGAAATGGGTAAGTATTAATGCTGAAGTGGTACCGGGTAATTCGGTTTCAAAATATCCGCTTCCTCCGAGAGGCAATTTTGTCGCTAAGAATTATGATTTGCAAGTATTGCAAGATCCGGTATATATTGAATCTCCGACAATAAGACTCAACAGATTGCAATATGACGGCAGAAGTGAATTTTTATCAAAATATGGTGACAATCGTGCCCCACAACGCGGTGGTGATGAAATCCGTTCATTCCCTATTGACTTGAGGGGTAAATATGGTGCTGTATTGTCGTTATCAGTGCAAAGAACAATTCACAGAGATGACTGGATAAGAGGATATAATGACAGACTATTGGTCGGTCCTGAACCGCGAGTCGTACGCCAAGGAAATATATTAAATACATATACCCAAGCGAATTCCGTGAGCCAATATCCTGATGAATTGGTTGTTGAATTTGCTCGCCCAAGTGATGATGGTATAAATGGTATTACAAATATTCCAAGTGCCAATTGGAGACACCATCCACGAAGAAGAGGTTCAAATCAGGGTCCGGTAACCGATATGGCTGCTCTTACTCTCTACGGTGCCGGCGGCTATTTAATAGGCTTCCTCGAGACAGATAAAGATTCCGTTTTGATGAATCCTAATTCCGGTTCAGGAGCGATAAACTCACTCCGAGCTAACCTCTATGACGACGGAATTGACTGGGAATACAAGAAGTTTGCTATTCAAATTCCGGATACATTCATCAACTGGAAAAACAACGGAGCAAGATACTTTAGGTTCAGAATTAAAGTATTGGCTAATAATGACAGAAAATGCGGAACATGTATTGCCGATGATGCTGACGATTTCTTCGTTGATAACGTAAGATTGCTTTATCGTTCAGAAATTACGGACTTGGAATTGACGGCAGTCAAGGTTTCATGGCCCTATACTTCTGCACCTGCATCACAAGCTACAAACATTCCTCTGAATGTTACAATTTCAAACAATACTGATTTGAATGCATCTAACTTCGCTGTTAAGCTTGCTATTTACAGAATTGATGAAAATGGCGATTACATTGATGATGTACCGATTTATTGTCGTACTCAGACAGTATCTAACTTAACATCGAGTGCTACCTTAGACTTATCTATGCCGGCATGGAATGCAAGAAAGAGTCAGATTGATACAATTGCACATTATAAACTTGTTGCAAGTATCATCGGTGCCGAACCTGACTTGATTCCAAGGAATGATACTACTTATTCGACATTTTCATTAAGATTTAGTGACCAATTCTCTTATGATCCTGTGGATCGTCCTGCAAGAAATGATGTTGACGATTTTATCACTCCGGCAGGAAAAGGCTTAAGCTTCTTGTTACCATTGATTACTAAGCCAAATCCGATACCCGGTCACCCTGATATCGTTGTTGAATCACCTA
>JBAYPL010000021.1:0-18640 GCA_041677745.1 Kapaibacterium sp. (SeqCode) | reverse complement strand
TTTATCATATTATCAGTACCCGGATAGAGTTTCATATCATTATGGTTGAATTTCAGTGGAAATATTTCCGAGTAGAAATACTTCTCGGTTAGGTTAAAAGTAAATCCTTCATCTTCAAATTTTCTCAAAGTAAAACCATGCTCAAATTCTATTGAATATTTGCCGGGCTTAGGCGGAATAAAAGTAAATTTAGCGGAAGCTCTGCTTAATCCGCTGCTGAGAAGAGATTTCCCGGATTCGTCGAATATATTGAATGAAATGTCAGTTGATTTGTTAAACTCGTCAGCACTCATATCAATTTCAAATTCACATTTTGCAACTTCCTTACCAATAGAAAAAGTTTTTTTAAATACTGAGCTGCCCTGATGTTTTATCGGCTTTCGCGACAAGTAGCCCTGAATACTTCCGTTGAACGAAGCATATATCAAATTACTGCTGAGATTACTTAGTATAAAATCTCCTTTAGCTGATTCGCCAGCATTATGAGTTAGGCTTGTTATATGTTCCGGACTGCTCCTTAACATAAAAAACTGTACGCTTAGGTTAAAGTAAGAATCATCAAGCGATTGGTAGTGGGAAGCAGGAATAATTTCCCAAATACCGTAAGACATATCCTTTGAACTAATAGCCAACTCGATGGGTTTGCGGAGTTTGTCATCAGTGGAAATTCCGAAACCGCTGTTTCTTCCGGAGGGATTAAACAAATAAGCGGATAATCCGAAATTCTTACCTTCAACGGGGCTGAGCCTGATTATTGCAGAACTTGCACCGACAGGAGCCTCTATGAATATACGCTCGATATCACCAATTCCGAGCTTTTCATTTTTTATGTTTAATGTATAATTGTTCGAAGAAGAGAACTTGTATGGGATGACAATATTTGCCTGAACGTCGAAATCCGCATACTCAGAACCCGGTTCATTCTTCGGTTTAGCGATAATTCTACCTGAATATAAGCCCGGCTTATTAATTTTCGAGCTGTCGAAAATCATTCCGAACGAACCGCCTAATTCACCTCTGAGGTAAATTTCATCTTTATCTGTTTTTAGCCAAGGTGAATCACTGCTTAGACTGTAAATACGATAGAAATTATGCTTAGTATCTTCCGGAATTTGTTTGTAAAATGTCGGCTTAATATGAACAGACTGTTTCTCTACACCGCTCGGAAAATATCCGGCAGATTTCCAGAAGGCAGCAGGACCTGTTTTGTCCATATAAAAAGAGTTTGCAGTCGTGATTTCATAAGCTGCAACTTTATCAAATTCGCGTCTTTCATTCAGTGCGGTCAGATAGTTGAAGGCACTCGGAATATTAATAAGTCCGAAACCTTGGTCTGCATGAGTATAGTTGTCGAGCTGCACAGCACTGAATTTCAGAGCTTTTATGAGCATAGAGCCGGAACTTTTAAAATTATAATGTTCGGCAGCGCTGAACAGAATGGCAGCAGCTCCTGCTGCTTGAGGACAAGACATACTTGTACCCCAGAAAGCATCACCTTTTTCATAAGCAGGTACAGTCGAGGAAGCTCCACCGGGTGCTATTACATCGGGTTTTCCCGATTCGCCGCCACGGGAACTAAAATGTGTAACCCAGGGCTTGGAACGTACGGAGCCGTAAAGATTCTTTAGTACATCAACAGGAAGCATTGCGCCAACTGACAAGATGCTGCCTGCACCGGCGGGATTACCTGTTGAATTGATACCGGGACCGCTATTGCCGTTTGAAGTAATCACTACCACATTCGGATGTTTAAGAGCAAATTCATTAAGGAATTTTTCGATTTCACTTCTGCCCGGTGTTTCAGAACCGATGCCGTAACTCATAGAATATACTCCATATTTGATGCCTGATTCCTTTAGAAATTCAATTCCGTAATTGTATGCTTTCTTCATGGCTTCGGTTGTCGTTGCTCCTCCGGAAAGTAAATTGGAGCCTATTTTAAGCGATACAATATAAGCCCCCGGAGCGATTCCGTTGTTACCTTTTTTATTGTATATTTCGTAGCCGCAGGCAATCCCTCCGCAATGAGAGCCGTGTGAGCCGTCACAGGTATTGATTACCATTTTATTGGATGAAGCATCAAGATTAGCACTCATAACGACCAAAGGTCTTCTTCCTTTTTCACCGGTATAGAAGTTGAAATAGTCGAGATTATATTTATATGTAAACCTGCCTTTTTCATCGTCAATATTCAAGTCTCCGTCTTCATCAATGAAGTAAACCCATTGTTCAGAGCCGACCTTTGGCTTGATTAAGCCCTTCATATCCCTGTGAATTTCTTCATTAATAATTATCTTAAAAGCAAGTACTGCATATTTATCATCATCATTTCCGTTATTGTTCAAATCCTTGACGCTTGAGTTTTTGAAATGTGCTTTTTCGTCTATCTTTGAAGCGTAGTATTTACCGTCAACTGGTTTCAAAGAAAGCTCTGAAACACCGGATAATAGTAAACCGTCGGCATTCAAGAATGTGAAATCACCGTTTTTTTCAAATTCTGCTTCTTTTAAATTCAACACAAGTTGGTTTGAAAAGTCTTGCATGTCAATTACTTTGGGCTTGTCTTCCGAAGTCTTCGTTAATCCAGGTATTGATGGGTCAACTGAATTGTCAAGGATGAATATAACTACTCCTCTTCCGTCACAATCCGGATTCCCTTGGATAAAGTCATAGGCTCCCATAGATTTTATATCTAAAAATGGAAAGGTTTCCTGTGAGAATAAACTTGTAGAAAGTAAAATGAAAAATAACAAAATGAATCTCTTCATCAAATCACCAATAATCAAATTTCAAATAGTTTTAAATACGAAAATATTAAAAAAAAGTTAGACTAAGGTAATTTGTGCAAAGTTTGACCGAATCCCCAGTCTCCGGAATTATTAATAAAAGGAGTCGTTACGGTGACGCTAATTAAGCGTGGCCGACTGTAAGTCGAGCATCCGTTACGACATCCTTTTAATAAAATTAAATATCGGCAGCTTATTATTGCATCCAGCTCATATAATAATTTTCATCATTAGCATCCAGCACATTTCTTGTAGGATTTAGGGGCTCAAAGGTATCTAACATGACAGCATATTCTTCAGTGAATTTTGCTCCAACGCTTGCTTCTGTTTTCCCGGGTTGAGGACCATGCGGAATACCCATCGGATGCAGAGTAATTGAACCGGAGCTTACGCCTTTTCTGCTCATGAAGTCTCCATCTACATAGTAAAGCATCTCGGCACTGTCAATATTGGAATGATAGTAAGGAGCGGGAATTGCCTCTTCATGCCAATCAAAGGGCCTTGGATTGAAATTACAAAGTACAAAATGCTGAGTAGTATAAAGCAGATGAACCGGAGGCGGAAGATGTATTCTTCCTACTTTAGGATTATAATCTTTGATATTGAAGGAAAACGGATAAAGATATCCATCCCAGCCTACTACATCGAAAGGGTGCTCAGGTATTATGTACTCAAACATTCTATTGCCTGCTTTAATCAATAATGTGAACTCGCCGCTTTCGTCAATTGCATCCATGTATTCGGGGACTTTAAAATCCCGCTCTTCATAAGGAGCATGCTCTTCGAGTTGTCCGTATTCATTCTTGTAGTGTTTAGGTATTTCATAGGCTGTATCAGATTCCACAAGCAACAATTTATTATCTTTAAATGTATCAAAGTGCATTTGATAAATTGTACCTTGTGGAATTATTATCTGGTCACCGCTCTCAAACGCGAGCCTGCCGTAATCTGACAGAATTACTCCACTGCCTCTGTGTACAAATATAAACTCATGAGCGAAAGAATTTTTATAAAAGTAATCAGGATTTTTATCAGGTCTTGCAGTATGTACGATACAATGTTTGTTGTGTAAGTAGGGTACTCTGGATGTCAGAAAGTCACCGCTCATTTCAATCTTGTCTGTATGAAAGTGGAAATGTTGTAATGGAGAATCTTCCCAAACCCTGAGTTCCAAAGGGCTTACTTCTTTTAATCTTAATGTTCGAGTCGGTATATGTATATGATACTTGTTGGAATATATTCCGGAGAATCCTTTTGAGCTGACTAACTCCTCTTTGTATAGAGTGCCGTCAGATTTATACATAGTTGTATGTTTTTTCTTGGGAACTCTGCCAAGTTTATGATAAAATGGCATAATTTGTACTCCTTTAATTATTTGTTATCGGGTATGTGATTTAAAAATTCAAATTTTTTATTAATGTAGTCTATATACGTTACAAAATGATTTATGCCGTTTGTAACTATCATATATTTTACTTTTAATAATGAATTATACATCGCAATTTGAGAATATACAAGGTGGTTGATTTTAACATCAATAGATTTGCATTCGACTATGATTTCAGGCTCTAATTTTTTGTTGTAATATACTATGTCACATCTTCGTTTGTTCTCTGCAATCATTATTGATTTTTCCAATCGTATTCTGCTCCTTGGATAACCTTTACAGATAACAAGATACTCCGCAAAATTTTGCCTGACCCATTCTTCGGGGCTTAGTATTAAATATTTATTCCGAAATTTATCATATATTTCAAGTTTATCATCTTCATTTTTTCTAAACTTGAATTTGAATTCAGGAAGATTTAATTTCGGTAAATTATTAATGTTGTCCATGTTCGGTCGGGCATGAAGTACAATTCAAGAAGGGATTGTCGGGCTGAGGGATTAATTCAAGCTTTTCAGCGACAATACAGGGACTTGTGCCGAGCTTGTTTTTTACTCCGATAACAGTTCCGTTTATCTTTATCCATTGACCGTCGGGCAATTTATCGTTGATATCGGTACTAATATAAATCGTACTCGGGCTGGCATGTGCTATACAGCATGTAACGAATATCCTTTGCAGAAGTAATTGATTTTCAACTCTCGGAAATGATGTGTCTCTGCTGATGTATCCTATGGTGCTGATTTTTGTATTGAATTTACTTTCGTCGTAAAATGTTGACAATACTTTGTCTAATGTGTAATAAGGATAGTCGTCCGACTTACTGTATTCTGCATCAAAATTAGTTGGAATTCCGGTCAATTCATCGTCGGAAGAGGTGATTACCGGTAATAAAATTAAGAATAATATGACTGGGATTAGTCGCAAGTTCAGTAAACCTGTATTTATATTTATCCATAAAATTTACGAATTTCAATAATAAATATTTCAATTGCTTTAATTAACTCATTCATTTTCTTCATCATCGTTTTCTATAATTCTCCTCTCGTTTATTCTACATACGCTACTGAATGAGCAGTACTTGCATTCTGTATTATTATTGGGTTCGACCGGGAATTGTGCTGAAGAAATCCTGTGTACCAGATTCTCTGCATTTTTCAAAGCAATTTCCAACAATTCTTTTTGCTCATTTTCTCCGAATTTCTTCGACTTTCCGGACAGTGGATTTATTTCATCAGTCATGAGTACTACTTTTGTATCACTAAATCCGTTCTTATCCGGTTTCGGCTTTATTATATAATAAGCAGCCCCTTTAAATTCGATGTCAATATTATAATAATCATTCAAGATTTTTTGCATAGCAATCGAATAGAGCGGCATCTGAAATTTTCTGCCTGCTTCGATATCCGAATTTTTGGATGCAGAGGAATCTGAGCTTTTATAATCTGCGATAGTAAAAGAAAAGTTAATCATGTGTTCGGAGTTCTGTAGCTTGTCGCCAACTTCAATCCGGTCAACTTTACCTCGGAGTCTGAAAGACTCGCTTAATTTTAAATCAGATATCGGATTCGACTTTTTATTCCCGAATTCAAATTCAAACAGAGACGGAAATGATTTAAATAATGCAAGCCTTTTCAATTCCGAATCTATGAATAACTCAGCCCAACCGACAGTTTTTTCGTCCGCATAACCGATAATTTCATTCCTTGATGCCACAACAGCAGGATGGTCTAATCTGATATCTTGGAATTCTTCCATGATGCAGTTGTTGAGTTTCATTATCAATTCGACCCTGGGGATTTTTCTAATATCTACTGGTTTGAGAAAAGGCAGTATGAGTCCGTCGTCTATCTGAGGGATAATCCAGTTCTCGGAAGATTCTTTCTGTAATCTCAAGTAAAACTTTTGAAATGCCCTATGCATAATGTTCCCGAATTCAAGTGCGGTAAACAGAGGTTCCTCTTCACTTTTCTCTTGCAGTTTTAATAGTTTAGAAGCAAAATATTTGTAAGGGCATCCGGCATATTTTTCAAAGTCTGAGGCTGAAAATACAGCACCGTAATAATTTTCGATACGGCTTGATGATTCCGGGCTTAGCAATTCTTGGGAGAGCGATTCGGATTCATCCGGTCTTGCAGAGATTCTTTTTGTGAACTCGAAAATTTCTTTAATCTCATCATTCCCGTCGGATGCTACGGGAAAAATCGAGTTTAGTTCTTGCTGCCGTTTATTCTGAAACAATTTATTTCCGATGACAGATGCTATCATACTCCTTCTTCCTGCATAATAATACCAGTTAGGCAGTTCTGTGCCGGAATTTATGCTGTCTTGAGTAAATGAAATCAGCCTCTTTTTGTTTTCAATATCACTAACTTTCAAAAGTGAATCAATGAAACTTGATCGAGAAGTCTCAAATCCTTCTCTTTTACACGAATAAGTAAGATAAACCTTTTTACTCTTGATTTCAGATGATTCAAGTCCGTTGGTCAAAAAGTTGTAAAACTGTATTTGTTCTGACTGTAAATGCCTTAATTCGGTTTCGTACAACTCTTTGCCGAGAAAAGATTCAGGTCTGTACGGCATGGGGAATGCACCGTCATTCATGCCGCATAGGATTGTTACACGATAGGGTATTTCTCTTATCTGTTCAACGGAAGTAACGGTTATACCGTAATTCTGCCTTTCTCTTGTCTGATATCTTGCACCGGAGACAGTTAGTTTCAGCTTTTCTGTCAAATCATTCAGATTATATTCTTTAATATCGTTTTCATTTAGAATAAATGTCATTTCGTTAAGCAGTCTTACAAATTCAGATAAGGCTCTTGAAAATTTTTCCACTTTCTCGATTTCTGTATGGTAATAGTAGTCTCGCCGACCTTGAAATTTATTTTCAATCCGATTATGCAGCTTCTTTATAGTAGTGACATAATCAAAATTATTGATAATTCCGGTGATAATTAAATCTCGAAATTCATCCGGAGAATATTTATTTTTAACAACAGGCATTCTATCTGAAAAGGCTTTGAAGTAATTTAATGCTTTGTCAAATCTTTTATAGCTTTTCTCTAAGTTCTTTAACTCTATGCTGTCCGATTGGTTTTCCTCTCTGTTGATTAATGAATTCAAGTATTCTGTCATCCTGCCCAATCTTTGAATCCAAAATTCCTTGTTAAGTCGGATATTTCCTTTCGAGAAGCGTAATTCATTTACAGCTTGAATCAAGTTAGGAAGCTCTCCTGCATCCTGTTCATTATCATAGACTTTGATAAATATACTTTCGAGAGTCTTGAAAACATCATTCTTTTTATAACCCTTTGAAACAGTATCGAGAGCAGCAAATATTGAAATAACTACCGGAGACTCCGATAGAGGATAACGCTCGGAAAAATTGGAAGGAAGATTCTCGAACAGAAATGATGATCTAAGCAATGGAGTATATGCTGATGTATTACGCATGACGAGGGCAATTTCTCCGGGTTTAATATCTTTGTCGAATATAAGATGCTTTATTAACTTGCAAATTCCTTTGACTTCAGATTCCAAAGTGTCAAATTCAAAAATTTCGACAATATCCGAGAGTCCTCCAAATTTTATTTCTCGTTCAACATTGAAAAGCCAGCGACGTAGGAAATACTTAGGACTGGATTCAAGTTCATTCTCCGGCAAAATTATAGTTTGTTCGACGATTTCTTCGTCTGTATAAAATGCTCCGAAGCCCGCGGTCAGCAATATCTCCTTCATTTCTCTCAAATTGCCGAACAAGGGACCGTTAACCTCCGAAAAGTCGAGATGAATAGCAAGTGGTATTTTGGAATTTGCAAACTTTGACAGAAAATGTACTTCAGGATTTTTAAAGTCACTGAATCCATGAATGAGGATTTGCCGTAGCTCCTTATTGATTAAACTGTAATTGTCAAAAATATTTGAACCATTGGTCCTCAATTCAAATTCTTCTGCAAGTAAAGTGAGTTTTTTATATACTGACGGAACATCAAGGTATTTGTCACCGAGCAAAGATTCGTAGGCATTTAAAATTTTAGCAAGATCGCCGTATTTTTTTTTATCTTTTATCCCGGTCAGCTCTTCATTATTTTTACTGATTTCTTCTTTCATGTTAGAGCTGCTTACGCCGTCTTCGCGAAGTCCGTAAATTATATTTGAAATTCTTTCAATTACATGATAACTCAGTGGATGTTTCCTGTAATCATAAAACTCGGGCTCTGTATTTTTTATAGCTTCTTCAGTTAGTGTTATTCTGTAAGCATCCGAAATCAAACGGTATTTGAATTTCGGTAGTATTGAGTTGAGACATCTTTCGGCAAACGACTCTAAATTATGTATGTTTATCTTAGGGGCAGGTTTTTGCTTGACCGCATAATATTTTTCTATAAGTTTCAATTTCAAATGTCTTGTCAATCTGCCGGTAGGGACTATCAAGACGAAGTCGTCAATATTGTCAGACTGAACAGATGTTTTGATAAGTTCTTCATAATCAACAAAGTTTATGTCTTTATCAAATGAACTGTTATGTAGTATGAGTGCCATTTCTTCTACTGTAATTTTTTAAAAAGCATGATATAAAATGATTATTCATAATTCGTTAAGATTGAATTGTTTTACTTTTATTGCAATTCCTTTATTATTGTTAAGAATCATTGTTGGGGGAAGGAAATTTATTAGTGTAAATATAAAAGGTAATTTAATAAAGAATGATTTAATTCCTCATTTACAATATATTCAGAATAGTCAAAACCATAGATGATGATTAAAAAAACTAAAAAAGGATTTTTTTAATACCGTCAATTACTTATATTTGAAATTTTTAATTGATGAATTCTCTTTGTACTTTTTGACGGTTTAATTAAAAACAACAAATAGTCGAGTCGCTATGGCAATTTCATTTACAATTCAGTCTATATCCATTCTCAATACGGCACCGTGGCGAGACTCTTCAATACTATTAAGTAGTGGTGACTTAGGGTTTCTAAGTACTGTTAGCGATAAATTTACCATTCCTGTAAATCACATATTATTGTTTCAATTTTCAGACTTTAATGATTTATCGGCAACGGCGTATGTATCATTATTGATAATTATTCTATTTCTATTTATAATTTACAGAAATCATAAAAAATCTGCCTCACGGATTGAAGAACTGAAAATTGAACTTCATAATACAAACGAAAAATATGATGATATAATCCAAAATTTGGCTGAAGGGTTTGCTTTGCACGAAGTTATACGTGATGAAAAGGGCAAAATAATTGATTACAGATTTCTACTGTTAAATTCAGCTTTCGAGAAGATAACAGGACTGCGTAAGGACTTTACCGTTGGCAAGCGTGTACTCGAATTACTGCCGAATACCGAACAATATTGGATTGATATATTTGGAAAAGTAGTAACTACGGGTGAACCGGTAAAATACGAGAAATATGCACAAGAATTCGACAAATATTTCGAAGTTGTAGCATATCGTTCTTCGATGAATAGATTTGTAACGATATTCAATGATATTAGCGACAGAAAGAAAGTTCTCGATGAATTAAAATTAAAAGAGTTGGCAATTTCTTCATCTGTTAATGCCATAGTGATTGCTAACCTTGACGGTATAATCAGTTACACTAATTCAGCATTTTTAAAATTATGGAGGATAAGTGACTCTTCACTTGTGACCGGTAGGAACTGTTTTGACTTCTGGGCAGATATGAACGAAGCACATTCTATGTTAAAGGAGCTTAATTCACAAGGTTCATTTATCGGTGAAATCACAGCATACCGACCGGAAGGTACTACTTTTGATGTACTTGTTGCTGCCACACTTGTCCTCGATGAGGAGAGAAAGCCCAAGAACATTATAATATCATTTATTGACATATCTGAAAAAAAGGCGGCTGAAGATGCCATTGCTTTAGCAGAGAAAAGATTTAGAGCCTTAATTGAAAATGCTCCCGACGGCATTGTGCTGTCCGGTGAAGATGGGAAAATTAAGTATGCAAGTCCCGCGGCTATAAGATTGATAGGTCAAGTTAACTACGAGAAAACCAATGCATTAGACTTGGTTGATGTCGTTTACGAAGAAGACCGCGAACAAGTGGTCGCTTTGCAAAAAAAAGTTATCTTGAACACCGATGAGCTTGTAAGTACTCAATACAGAATTAATCAACCCGACGGAACTTACAGATGGATTGAGAGTATTTTTAGCAATAAGTTTGAAGTTCCCGGAATTGAAGCAATCGTAGTTAATTTCAGAGATATTCACAAGCAGAAGACAGCCGAAGAAAAACTCAGAGAAAGTGAAGAGAAATACCGGCTTTTAGCAGAGAATGCCGGTGATGTGATATGGATTATGGATTTGAACGGCAAAATGATTTATGTCAGTCCCTCTGTCTATAAACTCAGAGGTATTAGTCCCGAAGAAAATATGCAAGAATCAATGCAAGACAATCTTACCCCGGATTCATATAAATTGGCTTATGAGCAATTGGAGCTTGCAAAGTCTCAGATTTCAGCAGGAAATAAACCTGAGCCTAAACGACTAATTCTCGAACAGTATAAAAAAGACAGAAGCACAATTTGGACAGAAATTATTCTAAGTGCAGTCTATGATGAAAATGACAATTTCAAGTATATCCTCGGTGTTACGAGAGATTTTGATGAGCGGAAAAAAATTGAAGATAAATTGATTGCTCGTGACTCCTTGCTTACAACAATTATTGAGCATGCTCCATTTGAAGTATGGATTAGGGATAAGAATGATGTGGGAATACTTGAGAATAGACTTACAAAAGAGCATTTCGGTTCGATAATCGGCAAGACTACCGATGAAATAACTATTAGTGAGGATTATAGGCAAAAGTGGATAAGTAATAATCTAAGAGTTAGAAACGGCGAAATAATTGAAGAGGAAGTCAGTTATAAAACAGTTAATGGGGAGAAATTCTATCAGAACATCTTAGCTCCGATTTATGTGAACGGAGAGTACGAAGGTATTGCAGGTTTCAATATTGATATTAGTGAGAGAAAATTTGCCGAGAATATAAAGCGAGTTCAATATGAAATAGCCAAAGCCATGATACACTCACGCGACTTACATGAGTTATTTTCAGCTATGCAGAAAGCATTATCTGCCGTAATTGACTCTACAAATATGTTTATCGGCATGTATGATAAAAAAAATGACGAAATATTTACTGAATACTTCGGCGATGAATATGATACTATTGACAGATGGAAAGCTGCAGGCTCGCTTTCCGGTATGGTTTTGAACAAAAAGAAAACCTTACTGCTGAAAGATAATGATTTTGAGAGAATGGTAAATGAAGGTCAAATTCAAATTATCGGTAAAGCATGTAAATCGTGGTTGGGTGCACCGCTGTTTATCGGTAATGAAACAGTTGGCGTATTTGTCGTGCAGAGCTATGATGATCCTTATGCTTACAATGAGCAGAGTGTAGAAATCATGGAGATTGCGGCAAATCAACTGAGCGGATATCTTGAGAAAAAGATAGCTCAGGAACAACTGGTCAACAGTGCTAATCAACTTGAATTCCTTGTAAATAATCTGCCGCTTGTATTGTTTGCCCTTGATAATGACGGCAAATTTACTTTGTCAACAGGCAAAGCTTTGGCAGATATAGGATTTAAACCCGGCGAAGTAGTAGGTAAGTCTGCACTTGAATTATATAAAGACTACCCGGAACTTGTCAATGATTTAAAAAATTCTTTGGCAGGGGAGTATATAAATCGCATTCATTTTATTCAAGGGGTTTGGTTTGAGCTTTGGTATATGCCGGTTTATAATCATGAGAATATTCGCGAAGGCATTATCGGAGTAGGAGTAAATATTAGTCAAAGGAAGCTGGCAGAAGAACAAATACACGCCTCACACGAGACATATAAAGGAATATTTGACAGCATTAACGACATGATATTTGTTCAGGACGAAACAGGAAAATTCATTGATGTCAATGATGTAGCATGTAAAGTACTGGGTTATAATAAGGAACAGCTGATCGGTAACAATCCTGAATGTATTTCTGCCGAAGGATATAATGACATGAAGCATCTGTGGAGTATGTTTGCAGAAACAATCAAGGGAAAATCTTCAAAATTTGATTTCTGGGCATTGAAGAGCGAAGGTACAATTATACCAATCGAAGTGGTTATCAGCCCGGGTGAGTATTTTGGCAGTAAGGTTGTTATTGCTCTCGGAAGAAATATCGCTGAACAGAAAGAATATGAACAGGAACTCCGCTCAGCTAAGGATAAAGCTGAAGAATCCGACAAGCTCAAGTCAGCATTCCTTGCTAATATGTCACATGAAATCAGAACACCGATGAATGCTATCCTCGGATTTTCGCATTTACTTGAAGCCAATGATTTAGAACCTGAACAAAAGAAAGAATATATTAGTTTCATACATAAGCGGGGAAAGGATTTACTGGCAATAATCAATGATATTTTGGATATTTCAAAGATTGAAGCCGGACAGCTTAAATTGTTCTTGGTAGAATGTGACATCAATTTGCTCGTTAAAAATGTATATCAGACATTTGCCATAAATGAACGCTTCCGAAGTGATAGTAATGATTTGGAGTTGAGAATCGGCAGGATAAAAGAAGATTTACCAATAATTTTAACCGACGAGCAAAGACTTGGACAAATATTGAACAACCTGTTAAGCAATGCCATTAAGTTTACCGAGAGTGGATTCATCGAGCTTGGGTATGATATTGTTGGTGAGAATATCCGATTCTATGTCAAGGATACCGGTATCGGAATACCCAAGTCAAAGCAAAAGCTTATTTTTGAACGGTTCAGGCAATCAGAAGATAACCATTTGATTCGGGAATTTGATGGAGCCGGCTTAGGTCTTGCTATTTGCAAAGGTTTATTATTGCTCATGGGTGGCGATATATATGTAGAGTCAGAAATCGGCAAAGGTTCAAGCTTCTATTTTACTATACCGTTGAAACCGGCATAGGTATCTTGATAGATTCAAGTTCGAGCATTTTGATAAGTGCAGGATAGATACGATGTTCTATTTCGAGAACCCTTCGTGCAAGTGATTCCGGTGTATCATCGGGGCTTACTTCCAATGATTCTTGCAGTAAGATCCTGCCTCTGTCATATTCAGAATCAACAAGATGGACTGTAGCACCGCTGAATTGTTCACCGGATTGGATGACTGCTTTGTGTACATTCATACCGAACATCCCTTCTCCACCGAATTTGGGCAAAAGTGCTGGATGAATATTTAATACCATCCCGTTTGCTTTCCTAATGAGCTCAGGAGGGAATTTTTTCATATACCCCGCAAGAACTGTTAGAGATATGTCAAACTCGTCATAGAGTTCACTTATGAATGCAGTACGTTCATTCTCATCTAAATGTGTCTTTGAGCTTATGTGATAGAAAGGTATTCCGTATCGTCCGGCTTTCTCGGCGGCACCTGAGTTTGAATTGTTCGATATAATCAGAGCAGCCTTTGAGCATAGAATACCAGCTTTGATTTGTTCGATAATTGACTGCATATTACTTCCGTTATGCGAAGCAAAAAAGGCAATGTTATAACATTTCATTACTATTACTATTTACCGGAATTAAAAAAAACGCCGGATATTAAATTCCGGCGTGTAATTATTTAACTTAAAAAAATTATAAAGCATATCTTAAATCAACACCCATCTGGAGAGCATCAACACGCCAATTCTCAGCAGAACTTAGGTTTGTTACTCCAAAATTATAGAAAATACCGGGAACTATTACCCATTTATTTGCAAGAATCTCGAATTGCATACCTGCTTTAATACCAAATCTGAAAGCGCTTGAGTTTGGGATTTCGCCTTCTTTTATTATAATTGTTCTGTCATTGTCAACATATTGATAATCAACATTCGGGTCACGTTGAAACTGTGCTTCTAAAGGTTGAACAAGTTTGTAACGCTGGTCTTGATTTTTTGTTAATGCAAAATCAAAAGTAGGACCTACTGTGAATCCAAGCGGAATACCCGGTAGTGGGTTGATTTTGTACATAACTTCAGCAGTAATCAAAGAATATGTTATGTCCTGAGTATGTAAAGTCGAGGATTCGATGATTCGCTCATCTATTGGATTGCCGCTTCCATCCACGGCTGTAACTAATGAGGGAATTGGATTTTCAGAGACTTCAAGACTTGCCGGAAGAGTATTGTACAATACTCTGAATATGAATGAAGAAGTCGAGGATGCCACATCTTTACCGAGATGTTCCTCATACGATAATCCGATAAAAAATCCGTTTGCACCGCCATCCTCGAACCTGGGGCATATCGCTTCATCGAAAGAAGCTAAGTCCACAAAATGCATGGAACGGTTATAACCAAATACTGGTCCTATGTAAATAGGGGGAGCCGTGTAAGTAGGCAATAAAGGGGTATCTACCTGAGCGAACCCGCTATACACAGGCAGAGCCAAAAAAACAACAAATAAAGCCGGTAAAAAACGAAGCTTCATACAACACCTCAATTATCTAATAATAATAAATAATATATTTTTCTTCAAAGTTTCAGTTTCAAAAATCAAGAAATAAGTGCCGCTTGGAAAACGGCTGACATCAAATTCAAGCAAGTCTTCACCCGCACGGATGTTTGCATCGTCGGTTAGCATATACTTTGTACCTAAACTATTCATTATGCTTACTCTGACATTATTAACTTGCTCAGGATAAATAGTCTTTATACGCAAATTATCAACTACAGGATTAGGATATATATTGGCATGTGCTCTTTCTGCTGAAATGAAGATATGTCTTGCATCATAATTACAAACACTGTCAAGCTCCGTACTCCAAATCTTTTCAGCAGGCTCGAAACATTTATCGGATGCCGCACTTATTTTCCAGTCGCCTTTAATCTTTTCAGACAACAAACCAAGAAATCTTAATTCCACACTCCAAATCACGTTTTCAATAATATTTATCAAATCTTCACTTAGAAAAAACTCTAATTTATCCTTTGTTTTTGAAATATTCAAATTATATTTTAAATTCTCACCTAAAATATCCAAATTTAATTCAATTTTTTCACTGACAAGGCTCAAATGTGTATAATCTACACCTATTGACAAGAAAAATCCTCCAAGCGTATCAATTCCGGATTCAAAGGAACCGGATAATTTCAAATCAACATAATCGCCTACTGCATACCTCGTTGGACTTATATCATCTAAAATTACCAAGCCGGAAACAGGAACGACATCAAACTCACTTTCAATTTCATCTCTGTCAAAGAACGTAGCAATCACTTTAACTTTGCCGATTATACCTCTTTCCGCGTAAATTCTGACCTTGAAAATTGCTGATTCACCGGAATTAATCATCATAGGATTAAAATCAAGTATTTCGGCTTCGAAATCATCATTGCTTTTTTCGAGACGAAGTCCGGTAAGCTCTGCATCAAAAGCATTGTTTTTTATTAAAATTTCAGCCGTTTCATAAACACAGGAATTAATCTGACCAACCAAAGTATTGATTTCTATGTTATAGTTGTCGGGTGGTAATGCGTTCCCGACTAAGAGCAGATACACTGTATCCCGCATGAAGTTAGGTTTTGCATCATGTATGACCCCTAATGTTAACTCATGGTAACCAATACGTTTAGGTTTAAATTTAATTGCAGTTGAAGTAGAATTATTTATCGGTATAATAATATTTTTCATTAAATCAGTATCAATCTCAAATGCATCTTTATCGCCGTCAGCTATGAATACTTCGTCAACCGTCAAATCTTCATTGCCTGATGATGATATCAATTTGACATTTTCTTCTTTCTCTGTGTGAATTTCAATATTACCGAAATTATGATTATGAGCTTCTATAACGGGGATAGTACCTTGGCCTGTAACTGTAATACTTATGTCCGGGTGCTGTTCCCAATTAGTTTTGTACGATGCTTCAATAATGTATTTGTTTGTATCTAACGGAATATGTGTTATATCTTCTTCAACAGCGGTGTTTACTTCAATTTGTAAATTGTCGAATGTCTGCAACAATGCTGAAGTTCCATCATCAGAGTGAGTCTTTTGACTAAAACCGTTAAATGACAGAATGGCGATTTGGTTACCGGTATTATTTATCTCACACGGAAGTGTTTTGCTGCTGCCGATTCTTAATTTACCGAAGTCTAAAATATTACTTTCAACCAAAGGAGCAATTCCGGTACCCGATACATTTGCTTTAATGGATAAATTATATTCATTGATGAATGAAATTGCATCAGAATAATCTCTTCTCTCGTCGGGTGAGAAGCATACCGGAATAAATAATTCTTGCTGTGAGCCGAGAATATATGGGAACAGACCGAGAGTGTCAAGTTCGAACTCGTCGGTAAATTCCAATTCGTTAAGCAGTACGTCAAAGTTGCCGTTATTAACAATTGAAACAGCGGAACAATTCACCTTACCTAATTGTACACTGCCGAAGTCCACTCCCTTGCTCTGTAAATCAAGAGCCATAAGCACTCCGTTATATGGAATTTCTAATGTAACATCACATCCGAAATCCATGGTTACTTTCCCGTAAAACGGACTCGAATTACCGTCGGGATCAAGACACAGCTTAGCTTTGATTTCCTGTCCGGAAGCCAGTACAGCGGGGGGGGTAATGTCTAAATACAATTTTACACGAGAATCAACGGTAAATTCACTGCTAAGGAAATCCATTGCATTTTTACTATTATTCTTTATGGTGAAATCAAAGCAGACGGAGTCTTTGTAATCCATCGGCGGAAGTATGATTTCTTCCGGATATTCGAGAAGTATTGCATTATATACAAATTCATACCTTTCACGGTTTCCGCTCTTATCGTAATAATCAAGAACAAATCTTCCGTCTTTGAATTTGTCAATCGGTTCTGCAGTAAAACTTATGTTCTCATCATCAGGTTCAAATGGAGCAATATTCCAATTGTAGTTCTCTGTTATATCTGTCTGAACAGAAGCGTAATAAATACCGAAACTTGAGTCATTGATTACATCACTTATTGTGCCTGTAAGTTTACCGCATTCTTCAAAAACAGATGCATAAGGTGGGATGTTATCCTCAATAGAGGGATTAAGCAAAGAACAACCCAGAGTCATCGCGTATGAATCAAAATTACCAACGCCGTACAAAATACCCGCAAATCTTCCGGTCTCGGATATAAGCTCATGTTTACCGGATTCTACCAATACTTTTGCATGATATAATCCCGTTTCTCCTATCTGCTGATTCTCGATATCAGTAGAACTCAGCAAAAGCTTGCCGTCGAGTCGTAAAGTTCCGAGAGCTTCAAGTTCTGCAATTATGCTGACATAATGCTCAATAAATTTCATACCGACAGTGCCGGCAAAATTATTATAAGGAGTATTGAATATAATTTTATTCACAAATTGTTCTCTCGGCGGTATGACAAGCATGGAAGGGTCATAAAAGAAAGACTCAGCCGTATCGCCGGTTCTATACATGAATTGTGCTAATTGGAAGGGTGCATTTGCTTTCCATAAAGCGGGTTCTTTGATGCCTTCGACCACAAGTGAGCGTTTATTTCCAAGCTGGTATTCATGCGAAATACCTGCTGATTCTAATGTAATGCTGACATTGTTCTCAGCTGTAACTATCTTAAAATAATCTCCGTTGTTCGGATTAGTGCCAAAAGGAATCGAAACATATTCTTTGCCCCATGCTGATAAAGGCATAAGCATCTCGAGCAGATGGTCCTTTGAGTCCGGTGGCTGTGCCACAAAACCTTGAAGCAGAGCCGTGCGTACATGTCCAGACAGGACGCCCACAGGCTTGTCGGATTTGATTATAGTGCCGGTCATGTCACCCATACCTCTCGGATAGCTCCATGACTTGACAAGGTAGCTTTCTCCTTTGTCAAGAATGACATCAAATGCAGTGTTTGCCGGATTCTTCCTTCCGGTTTGAGAAGCGGGTGTAATTGTTACTTTGGTATTATTGTAGGCAGCCATAATCAATACTTGACTTGTGCGAGGAGTTTTGTCCTTGATGGAATCCAGTGTTTTAAGATTATACTGGTCATTCGGCAGTGATACGGCTACATACTCCTTACCCCAATTTGTTATAGGTATTACAGCATAGCTGTCCGTGGAACGCGGAATACTCGAAAATGCAGAGATGGAAATAGGATAATCACTGGTAATCTCAACTAAGTTACGTTTAATTTCTTCAGAAATAAAGCTCTCGTATTCAAACGGAATGTTCAGAGTTAATATTTCATCCTTTCTGACTTTATGCTGAACAGGGAATAGTGTTCCCATTTTTACTTGCAAAGTAGCATCATGATTGGATGATATAAATATCTTCTGGTCAAGCTGCTTACCGGGCTCAGCTATTCGGGATTCATTCTCCATGAACCCTATCATATAGTGCATACCTTCGTAAGATGACAGTTTTTGTTTTGTCATCTCCTCCGCTCTGATAAGC